>JAVCDH010000004.1 GCA_030765805.1 Candidatus Euphemobacter frigidus | reverse complement strand
AATCCTCCTTTAAGATAAATGTTAATATAGCAACTAAAAGGGCACCGTACTACGATTCCTAAAATATCAACGTATTCGCAGTAAAATCAAGTATTTATAAAAATGGCAGCAACCTAATCGTCTACCAATGCCATAATTCAAAGTATTGATGAAATTAAAGAGAACATTGGGAGTGGTCGGCATCTTCAGTATCGCCACGGGGGCGATGATCAGTTCCGGCCTCTTTGTCCTCCCCGGACTGGCCTTCGCCCTGGCCGGACCGGCAGTTATCCTTGCCTACATCCTGGCCAGTATTATCATCATCCCCAGTCTCCTCTCCAAGGCGGAACTGGCCACCGCCATGCCCAAGTCAGGGGGGACATACTTCTTCATTGAGCGGAGCCTGGGACCATGGGTAGGGACACTAGCGGGTCTGGCCACCTGGTTCTCGCTCAGTTTCAAGAGCGCCTTCGCTCTCGCCGGGATGGGAGCCTTCGGCATCCTGATCTTCCCCGGAATAACCGAATTCCAGATGGATATGATCGCGATCTTCTTCTGCCTCATCTTCACCGCGGTCAACCTGGTCTCGGTCAAGCACGTAGGGAGACTTCAGATCGCACTGGTCTTTGTCCTGCTGGTTATCCTGGCCATCTTCTCCCTCCTCGGTATTCAGAAGATAGAACTCGATCACTTCAAAGATTTCAATCCCGCCGGGATGAAAGTTGTCTTCGCCACCGTGGGGTTGATCTTCGTTTCCTACGGCGGACTGACCAAGGTGGCGAGCGTGGCGGAGGAAACCAGGAACCCGGGCCGGAATATCCCTCTGGGGATGATTGCCACTTACGTTGTAGTCGGCTTCTTTTATATCATCGTGATCTCAATCACGGTCGGGGTGCTCCCTGGACGGATCCTATCCGGCTCGCTTACCCCGATCTCATTAGCCGCCCGGACCTTCATGGGAATGCCCGGCTTGATCCTTCTCTCGGCGGCGGCGATCATCGCCTTTATCACCACCGCTAATGCCGGTATCCTCTCCGCCTCCCGAGCTCCGATGGCAATGAGTACGGACAACCTCCTCCCCCCCTTTTTCAAGAAAGTACATCCCCGTACTAAAACACCGGTCATCTCCATCCTCACCACCTCGGCCTTCATGATCTGCGTGATCCTCTTCCTCGACCTGGAGAACCTGGTCAAGACCGCATCCACCATGATGATACTCCTCTTTATGAGCGTCAACCTCTCGGTCATCATCATGCGGGAGAGCAAGATCCACAGTTACCGGCCCCTCTTTAAATCGCCCTTCTACCCCTGGATCCAGATCGGCGCGGTCATCATTTACGCATTTCTCATCTTCGAGATGGGAACAGTCCCCCTGCTTATTACCGGTGGATTCGTGGTACTGGGAACTTTCTGGTACTTTTTCTACGCTCGAAAACGGGTCCAGCGCTATTCCGCCCTGATGCACGTGGTCCAGCGGGTCACCGCCCGGGAACTGCGTCACCCCACACTGGAAAGCGAACTGAAAGACATCCTGTTAGAACGAGATGAGATTGTCGAGGACCGTTTCGACCGTTTGATCAATGCCTGCCCGATCATGGACTTCCCGGCGCCCCTGACCTCACGGGAAGTATTCCGGGAGATCGCCCGGACTCTCTCCCCGATGGTGAAGAAGGATGAGAATATTCTCTTCGATATGTTCCTGGAACGGGAAGAACAGTCCTGTACCGTCATCCGGCCCGGTCTGGCCATCCCCCACATCCTGATCGAGGGTGAGGGGATATTCCAACTCCTCCTGGTCCGATCAAAAGAGGGCATCACTTTTCCCTCCGTGGACCAGCCGGTCCACGCCATGTTCGTCCTGATCGGGACCATGGATGAAAGAAACTTCCACCTCCGGGCCCTGATGGCCATCGCCCAGATCGCCCACGGCCCCGACTTCGACCGACGGTGGCTTGAAGCCCGGGGGAAAGAAGAACTGAGACATATTATTCTCCTTGCTCACCGACAGAGAGGGGGGGAGAAATGACAAGCCTAAAAGAGGCCCAGCAGAGAGCCCTCGGCTCCGCGAGGAAAAAAATGACAAAATTCGAATGACGAACTAAATTCAATTATATTTTTTCTAATAAAAATTAGATAAGAGAGGGACCCTTATGAAATCAATAACTCTTACGATGATTCTGACTCTGGCTTTCTTTGCCGGCTGCTCGAAGAAAGCGGAGCAAGAAGGCGCAGCGGAGAAACGGGCGGAGCGGATCCGGTACGTTTCTGACGAGCAGACCGCACAACTGGGGATCCCGGAACTCTCCCGGGAGGAACTGCTGGAGTTTGCCGGACGAAGGGACCTCTCTCCTCAAAACCTGGCCCTGATCCTGGATCGCCTGAGCGCCTTCCCCGGGGATGAGACCGTGCGGGCCGCAATACCTTTTATCGATCGCCGAGAGAATATTCTGCTCGAACGATTGAACGCCGGCGGGGGGAAAGAAGAGGTATGGATCCTGGAGGAGACCGGATTGGGGAAAGTCGCTATCGGCACCTTGAGAAAGATTACCGGTGAAAAACTCTCCAGCGGCGAGGCCTGGCTGGCCTGGTATCAGGATTACAAGTCCCAGGCCGGATCAACGGAAGAGAAAACGAAGAATATTGAGTGAGTAAGCTCTATCCAGGTACCTTACCAATCACCAGGTTGTCGATCAGGCGCGTCTTCCCGATAAAGACCGCCAGGGCGATCAGTGTCCCCTCCCCAACCTGATCCCGGGGTTCAAGAGTCTTCCCATCCCGGATCTCGATATAATCGATCCGCGAATGGACTTCCTGCCCGATCACGGCTTCCATCTCTTCCCGGATCTTAGCCGCCGAGTACTCTCCGCTTATCACCAGTTCCTCCGCTCTGGACAGGGCCCGGTAAAGGCAGAGGGCCTCTTGCCGCTCTTCCGGGTTTAAGTATTTATTCCGGGAGCTCATCGCCAGGCCATCGTCTTCCCTGACGATCGGGCAGACCTCGATCCGGACCGGCAGGTTAAGATCCTTCACCATCTTCATGATTACCCGGGACTGCTGATAATCCTTCTGCCCAAAATAAGCGAGATCAGGCTGGACGATATTGAAGAGCTTGGTCACCACCGTCGCCACTCCCCGGAAATGCCCGGGACGGTTCGCCCCGCAGAGCCACCTGCTCAGATCGGTCTCCTCGATATAGGTGGAGTATCCATCCGGATAGATATCACAGGCCTCGGGAGCAAAAACAATATCCACTTGCTCCTGTCGGCAGAGACGGAGATCACGCTCCGGATCCCGGGGATAAGTCCGGTAATCCTCTGAAGGTCCGAACTGGGCCGGGTTGACAAAGATTGTGACCACCAGGACGTCCGCGGAAGCCCGGGCCGCCCTGATCAGGCTCAGATGTCCCTGGTGAAGAAATCCCATGGTAGGAACACAGGAGATAGTCTTTCCCGCCCGTTTCAGGGCGAAGGCCCTCTCCTGCATCTCTTCTGGAGAGTTGATAATTTCCATCTTATAAAGTAGCACCGCCCCTGGCGGGGCTAATTTATTCAGTATGAGTGCTCTTCCCGCGGAAATTTTGATTCTTCCACGTCTTTCTTGTAGGATTTGAAAGCGTCGAGCATTATCTGCCTCAAATCAGCATACTGCTTCACAAATTTGGGCTGGAACTGATCGAAGATCCCCAGCAGGTCGTGGACCACCAGGATCTGCCCGTCGCACAAGGGACCGGCCCCGATCCCGATGGTCGGAATCTTAAGCGCGTCGGTGATCTCTCCCGCCACCGGAGCCGGGATACACTCAAGTACCACCGCGAAAGCGCCGGCCTCTTCCAGGGCCCGGGCATCCTCCAATAGTTCTCCGGCCGAATCACTGTCCTTTCCCCGGACAATGTAACCCCCGTCTTTCAGGATATTCTGCGGGAGGAGACCTATATGCCCCAGCACGGGGATGCCGGCCCGAACCATCTTGGAAACCAGCGATGACATCCCCTTCCCCCCTTCGAGCTTGACCGCGTGGGCCCCCGCTTCCTGGATGAAACGACCGGCGTTATGGAGGGCTTCCTCGTCGCTGACCTGATAAGAGAGGAAAGGCATGTCGGCCACCACCAAGCAGCGGCTGTTCCCCCGGACCACCGCCCGGGTGTGATGAAGCATATCGGACATGGTCACGGGGACGGTATTCTCATATCCCAGAACCACCATCCCCAGGGAGTCGCCGACCAGGATCAGGTCGATCCCCGCCTGGTTCATCATCCGGGAAGTATAATAATCATAGGCGGTCAGCGTGACAATCTTCTCGCCCCGCTTCTTCTTCTTCTTGATGGTGGCGACAGTCACTTTCGTCAATTTACTCATCTGATCTCTCCCTGATAGCCCGATTTATTCATAAATCGGGCTAGTTTTGAACAATGCCAGATTTATTATAATAATGAGACATATAACGTTGAACGTTATATGTCTCATTAACAATGTTGAACGACAATTGATACTTGCTGTTCTTTTCCCAGACCGTTGAGAAGCTCCTGCGCGGTCGCGTTCAAAACCGGGTGGCGCCAACCGGGCTCAAGTTCGCAGAGCGGTTCCAGAACGAAACGCCGCTCCGAAAGCTTCGGATGAGGCACCGTCAGGTGGGGCGTTTCGATAACCTGCCGGCCATAGGTTAGGATATCCAGATCGATAATCCGGGGGCCGTAACGAACCGTTCGGACCCTCCCCAGGGCCCGTTCCGTCTCCTGACAGAAAGCCAATAACGATTCCGGGGGAAGGTCGGTCTTCAGCTTGATCACACAATTCAGAAAGCGCGGCTGATCACGGAAGTCCCGGGGTTCCGTTTCATATAACCCGGATAGTTTATCCGGTTCGATCTCCTGATGTCCCGAGAGGAGGCGAAGAGCATCTCTGATGTTTTTATTCCTATCCCCCAGATTGGAACCCAGTGAAATAAAAACTTCATTCTTAAAATTTTTCATCGAAAAATTTTAAGAGTCTTAAGACGTTCAACCGCCTCCGCCAGTTCCTCTTCCGGGCGGGTCAAGGATATTCTAACGTATCCTTCCCCGTACGATCCCAACCCCACCCCGGGGGTGGTGACAATCCCTGTTTCTTCCAATAATAACGTCGCAAAAGAAGCCGAATCATAACCTTCCGGCGTCCGGCACCAGACATAAAAAGTCGCCCGCGGTTTGGCCACCTTCCATCCCAACGAGTTCAGGCCGTCCACCAAAATATCTCTCCGTCTCCGGTAAGTCTCGAGTAACTCGAGCCGGAAATCCTGGGGTCCCTTGAGGGCCGCGATCGCCGCGAATTGAACCGCCCGGAAGATGCCGGAATCAATATTTGATTTAACCTTGCTCAATCCCCGGATAACTTCTTCATTCCCCACCGCGAACCCCACTCTCCAGCCCGTCATGTTATAAGTCTTGGAGAGTGAATGGAACTCGATTCCGACTTCCTTCGCTCCCGGCGCCTGGAGAAAGCTGGAGGGAGAAAATCCATCATAGGCCAGTTCGGTATAAGCCGCGTCATGACAGAGAATGATCTGGTGTTGGGCGGCAAATGAGGCGGCCTCTTCAAAAAAGCCCGGATCGCAGACCGCGGCGGTGGGATTATTGGGATAATTCAGGAACATTAACCGGGTCCGGTCAGCCGTCTCCTCCGGAATCCCGGAGAAGTCCGGGAGAAAGCCGTTCTTTTCCAGAAGGCCCATCGAAACCGGGAGACCCCCGGCAAATATCGTCCCCGACAGATAAACCGGATACCCGGGATTGGGAACCAGCACAACCTCCCCCGGATTGACGAAAGCCAGAGGGAGATGAGCAATCCCTTCCTTGGCACCAAGAAGCGGAAGGATCTCGGTGGCCGGGTCCAGTTCCACCCCGAACCGCCGCCGGTACCAATCGGCGATCGCTTCCCGCAACTCGGTCATTCCAAAGTCAAGGGCGTAGTTATGGGTGGAGGGGTCCCGGGCGGCCCGGCTTAACGCTTCAATAATATGGGGAGGAGTAGGCTGATCGGGGTCGCCTACTCCCAGGTCGATCAGCTCCTTCCCCCGGGACCGCAACTCCCGCTTCATCCGGTCGATCTCAGCGAAGAGATAGGGAGGCAGCTTCTTCAAACGCTGGGAAAACTCAAAAATCATCATCAAACCTCCAAGATATCGATCATACTGTAGAAACCGGGCGCGGAACCGGCAGCGAAGCGCGCGGCCCGAAGAGCCCCCCGGGCAAAAGTGTCCCGGCTATGGGCCCGGTGGGTTAGTTCCAGTCTCTCCCCCGGAGTGGAGAAGATGACGGTATGGTCCCCCACAATATCACCGGCCCGGATGGAATGAATCCCGATCTCCTCCCGCGTCCGCTCCCCGGTCATCCCGACTCTACCGTAAACAACTCTCTCTTCCAGGTCCCGATCAAGGGCGTCAGCGACTATCCGGGCAATCTTCCTGGCCGTCCCGCTGGGAGCGTCTTTCTTGAATCGGTGGTGTGCTTCCACGATCTCAATATCGTAATCATCGCCCAGCGTCTCCGCCACTTTTCCCACCAGTTTAAAGAGCAGATTTACCCCCACGCTCATGTTGGGAGAGAAGACGCAGGCGATTCCCCGGACGGTCTCCCGCAGTTGATCTTCCTCCTCGGGAGTGAAACCGGTAGTACCGATTACCAGGGCTTTGCCGGAAGCGGCGGCAATACCCGCATGCACCAGAGCGGGCCCCGGCGCGGAAAAATCTATCACCACGTCCCCTGGCCGAATCACTCCCTCCAGCGAATCCGTCAGTGGAACCTGAATCGCCCCGACCCCGCTTATTTCGCCGGCGTCTCTACCCAGATCGGGATGTCCGACCCGCTCAACCGCCGCCGTTACCTTCAGGTCTTCCTCCGATTGCGCGCAGGTGATGATTCTCTTCCCCATCCTCCCGGCAGCGCCACAGATAATTAATTTAATCATCTTCTCACCTTTTTAACTTAGCGGACCTGAAGGTCCGCGACTACGAAAATGTCGTAGCCGTCGACCTTTCGGTCGACAGAATCATTGAAATTCTTATACGATTAAATTAACCCATAATCAATCAACAACCTCTCCAGTTCAGCCCGGTGTAATTTAGATAGACCGCAGAGCGGTAGACGAAGTTCTTCTTCGATCTTCTTCATCAAAAATAGGGAAGTCTTGACCGGGATCGGATTGGTTTCGATAAACATCATCTGGAAGAGAGGGTAGAGCTGAAAATGAATCTTCCGGGCTTCCTCCCATCGGCCTTCCAGGGCCGCGTGAACCAGCCGGGAGACCTCCCGGGGGACGATATTGGCAGCTACCGAGATTACTCCCCGACCACCCACCGCCATCATCGGCAAAGTCAGCATATCATCACCGGATATCACGGTGATGTCACAGAGGCTGAGGATCCGGTTGACCTGATCGACCGAACCACAGGCCTCCTTGACGGCAACGATATTCTCCCGGGAAGAGAGTTCCGCGATCGTCTCCGGTTCAAGTTTGACCCCGGTTCTTCCGGGAACGTTGTAGAGTACCAGCGGAATATCAGTCTCCCGGGCCAGAAGATCAAAATGCTCGATCAAGCCTCTTTGAGTCGGCTTGTTGTAATAAGGAGTGATTACCAGGGCGCCGTCCGCTCCAGCAGCCTGGGCGTGTTCGGTCAGACGCAGCGCCTCCCGGGTACTGTTGGAACCGGCGCCGGCAATCACCTTCGCCCGCTTATCCACCTTCTCCACCACGAACTCCACCACCCGGTCATGCTCCTCATGAGACAGGGTCGGTGATTCCCCGGTCGTCCCGCAGGGAACAATAACATCAGTGCTGTTCTCGATCTGGAGATCGATCAACCGCTCCAGAGCGTCATAATCAACATCCCCATTCTGAAACGGCGTGATAATCGCTACCATGGCACCTTCAAACATAATCTTCTCCCTTAACCCGATTTATTCATGAATCGGGTTAGTTTTGAATTCTGTTTTACAAGTCTCTATTGTCAAGAGGAAAAATTTTAAATGACAACCACAATGACAACTTAAATGACAACCGAGCTCAGGCCAAAATATAATGGGCTCCCCGACCCTTTCCTCGCAGTCGAAAGACGCCTAATTCCACTAATTTATTCATTTCTTTCAAGGCTGCTTGACGGGATATCCTGAACATCTTTGAAACTTCGCCTGCCGTAATCTTTTCATCTCGAACAGCCTTCTCCACAATCTTCATTTGCTTTTCCGTGAGGGTTATCTGCCCCCTATCTTTGAGAACTTTAATATCTTTGCTGAGGCCGATCACCTTATCTTTCACGGCTTTGATACTTAAGGCTACACCTTCGGAAAAGTACTCCAGCCATTGGGTAATATCCAGAGTACCCTGGTCAACACTGTTTAAAGCCTGATAGTAGGACCGCCTGTCGTGGTCATAATAATCATCCAGAGCAAAGAACCTTTTAACATCAAATCCCCGTTTATAAAGAACCTGAGAAGCCATTACTCTCGTGGTTCTTCCATTCCCATCTACAAAAGGGTGAATCCTTACAATCTCATAATGAGTTATACCGGCTTCGATGACGGGATCAACTCCATCGACTTCAGGGGAGTTAAACCATTCAAGAAATTCTTCCACCAGTTGGGGAACTTTTTCAGTGGGAGGAGGAGTAAATATTATTTCCCCGGTAAGCCTATTTACAACAACCACCTGCCGATTTCGGAAGGAACCTTCGTCTTCAGGGCTTTCCAGAGTATCCTTGACTACAACTCTGTGGATTTCTAAAAGGTCAGAAGAAGTGAAGGGCTTTTTTTTAGCGAATTCTGGTATTTTTTCCAATGCTTCAATATAATTCAGAACTTCCTGCTTGTCTCTCCTCCGGGCCATAACTTCCCGGCCTTCCGCTAAAGCGGTAACTTCTTCCAAAGAAAGCGGATTTCCCTCTATTGCGGTAGAAGCGTGGGCACTTCTCAGTAGTGCGTCTCTCCTCAAAGAAACTTCCCATTTAGGAATAAAGGGAGCATTGAGTATTACGGATCTTGCTTCGGCAATCGAAGTGAGGTTTTTAACGATTCTATCGGTATATTTAAAATTTGATTTAAACATCGTTTGCTCTCTTCAATTCATCTTTCACGCGCCAGAGATCCGGCAACCCTGATGGGTCGTAAATCCGGCAGAACTGACGGAAAAGTGAGAATCCACTTTCTGACATCCCAATTATCCGCTTGAAGCCGAGGATGCGTAAGTCTCTATTGTCAAGAGGAAAGATCTGATCCCCACGTCTTTACCACGCCTTTACAACCATTTACCATTTATTCCATTTACTTATTCCCCAAACATCTACCTCCCCGGTAAAGACAAAGGCGACCGGCCCGGCCAGGAAGAGATGGTTATCACTCTCCCACTCTACCCGGAGGTCACCCCCCGGAAGATGAACGAGTACCCTCCTCCCCATTTTATTATTCAACACCCCCGCGACCACGGCGGCGCAAGCCCCGGTACCACAGGCCAGGGTCCGTCCCGCTCCCCGTTCCCAGACAGACAGGTTGATCTCCTCCCGGTCTATCACCTGAACAAACTCGACATTGGTCTTCCCCGGGAACAGCTTGTCGGTCTCGATAACCGGCCCCAGTTCTTCCACCGGAAGGGTCTGATCAGGAGGGAAGAAGAGCACACAATGAGGATTTCCCATCGAGACACAGGTTATGGAGAAGGCCGTCCCCCCGAATTTTACCGGATGGTCTATCACCTTCCCGGGAAGATTGACCGGTATCAGCGGGCCGGAAAGCTCCGGCTCCCCCATATCCACGACAATCAGGTCGTCTTTGATGCGAGGCCGCATAATCCCCGCCCGGGTCTCAACCCTGATCTCCTCCTCTGTAACCAGGCCCCGTTGACGAGCGTAGAGGGCCAGGCAGCGTATTCCGTTGCCGCACATCTCCGGCTCGGACCCATCCGGGTTGAAGATCCTCATCTTTAAATCCGCCCGCGTGCTTGGTCCCACGGTGATAATCCCATCCGCCCCGATCCCGAAATGCCGGTCGCACAGGAAACGGACCTGCTCCGGCTGGAGCGCGAGATCACCTTCTGAATCATCGATCAGGATGAAGTCATTCCCTAATCCCTGCATCTTGGTAAATTCAATCTTCATTTATAACGCGTTATTGTCCGGATAATATAAAGTCGGGCAGTCTCTCACCCCGGACCAGGTCTTGATAGGTCTCGCGCCTCCTTACCACCCGGTACTTCTCTCCCCGAACCATCACCTCCGCCGAACGGGGACGGGAGTTATAATTTGAGCTCATCACGTAACCATAAGCGCCGGCGCTCATCACCGCCAGGAAGTCGCCGGCTTCCGGCTCCGGCAGCGGCCGGGAACTCCCCAGCAGGTCTCCGGTCTCGCAGATCGGCCCAACCACGTCAGCTCGCAGTTTCTTCGCTTCCCGACAACGGACCGGCACGATCTGATGGTAAGCCTGGTATAAGGCCGGCCTGATCAGATCGTTCATCGCCCCATCCACAATGATGAAATTTCTCTTCGCTTTCTTCTTGACACGGATCACCCGGACCAGCATCACTCCGGCATTCCCGGTCAGGAAACGACCCGGCTCCAGGATCAAAGTTATCCTGAGACCTTTCAGGAGAGGGGCCAGGGCATCGGCGTAGTCCCGGGCCGAGGGTGGCTCCTCATCCCGGTAGCTTATCCCCATCCCCCCGCCGATGTCCAGATACTTCAGGGAGATGCCTTCTCTTTTTAACTTCCGGACCAGACCGATCAATTTCTCCACTCCTTCCCGATAGGGTCCGGTCCGGAGAATCTGGGAGCCGATATGCATGTGAATACCGACCGGGCTGATCCAGAGTAGTTCGCGGCAGCGACGGTAAAAACTCATCGATGCTTCCGGGTCGAGGCCGAATTTGTTCTCGGCTTTACCGGTGGTGATGTATTTATGGGTCTTCGGATCAACATCGGGGGTAACCCGGAGGGCCACCGGCGCGATCTTCCCCATCCCCCCCGCCACCTGATTGATCAGGTAAAGTTCCGGGATCGACTCCACCGTGAAGAAGAGGATCCCCGCCCTCAGAGCGTCGGCGATCTCTGGCTCGGTCTTGCCCACGCCCGCGAAGACGATGGTAGCGGGTGACGCCCCGGCCCGCAGCGCCCGGTAGAGTTCACCGCCCGAGACCACGTCGATGCCGGCGCCCTGATCAATCAAGGCCCGCGCCACCGCCCGGCAGGAATTCGATTTCAAGGAGAAACAGACCAGATGTCTTCTCCCGCGCCAGGCCGCCTGGACTTCCCTCAGGCGATCAACCAGATGCCGGTAGCTGTAGACATAGACCGGGGTCCCCACTTTCCGGGCGATCAGATCAAGGGAGACGTCTTCACAATAGAGGGTCCCCTCCCGGTAGTTCCAGACGTTACTGTTGATCGTTAACTTCATTACTATCTTCTCAACTTATTCGCCGCCCTGGCGGGGGGACTTTTTTAGACAGGATAACGGGATTAACAAGAATTTTTTAATTTCATCCTGCTTTATCCTGTAAATCCTGTCGAAAAATACAATTTCCTATACAATTATGAAAGTCTCAGTTTTTTCCGCCACCGCTGAAGATTCCGTCTCACCCGCGCCGGCGCGGTACTGCCGATGGTCGACTTCTTCGCCACCGAAGCTTCCGGCGTCAGGAGCTTCAGGGCCTGTCCATCGAACTTGAAAGAGAAGCGCCGCAGGTCCTTCAGGGTGATCTCCCCGGAGGCCTTCCCCTCCTCAATAGACCAGACGACCAGCCTTCCAACGGTTCGATGAGCCTGCTGAAAAGGAACCCCCTTCCCCACCAGATATTCCGCCAGGTCCGGGGCCGAAGAAAAACCCCTGGTTACTCCATTCCGGAGCGCCTTCCGGTCAAAGCGGAGAGTCTTGACCACCCGGGTCATGATCAGCAACGACTCTCTGACGGTATCCAGAGAATCGAAGAGCGGCTCCTTGTCCTCCTGCAGATCCCGGTTGTAGGCCAGGGGGAGACCCTTCAATGCGACCAGCACAGCCAACAGATTGCCGTAGAGCCGCCCGGTCTTGCCCCGGACCAGTTCGGCGGGATCAGGATTCTTCTTCTGGGGAAGAAAGCTGCTCCCGGTACAGTAAGCTTCGTCTAGTTCCGCGAAATGGAACTCCGTGGTGCTCCAGAGGACCAATTCCCCGGCCAGACGAGAAAGATGCATCCCGATCATTGCCAGGGCGGCCAGACTCTCCACAATAAAATCCCGGTCGGCGACCGCGTCCAGACTGTTGGCCGCGACTCTTTTGAATCCCAGCAGCTCGGCCATCAGCTTTTGATCCAGCTTCAGGTTGCTCCCGGCCAGAGCCGCCGAACCCGCCGGGAGAACATCCATCCTCTCCCGGGCATCTTCCAGTCGTCCCCGATCCCGCTCCAGCATTTCGACATACGCCAGCAGATGATGGGCCAGCAGGATCGGCTGGGCGTGCTGAAGATGGGTATACCCCGGCATTAGCGCGGTCTGATACTGCAGTCCTTTCTTGACCAGGGCGGACTGAAGACTTTGAATGCTTCCGATCAACCCCGCCAGCTCTTCCTTCAGATAGAGCCGGGTGTCCAGAACCACCAGATCGTTCCGGGAGCGGCCGGCGTGAAGCTTCTCGGCGAGGTTCCCGGTCTTCCGGGAGAGCCGGTCCAGAATCAGACTATGAATATCCTCATAGCCGGAAGAGACCTTTATCTTCCCCGCATCGATCTCCGACTCGATCTCCCGCAAGGCCTTGACGATCCGGTCCTTCTCCCGGCCGGAGATATAACCTCCCTTCTGCAAGAGCCGGGCATGAGCGATCCCGGCTTTGATATCCGCCCGATAGAGCCGGCAGTCGAAAGGGAGTGATGACCCGAACTGTTCCATCAGATCATCGGTCTCTTTACTAAACCGGCCGCCCCATAGTTTCTCAGCCATAAGATAACCCTCCAATATCTATAACTTCTTCTTTAATGCCCGGATCTTCAGCCTCAGCGCGTTGAGACGGATAAACCCGGTCGCGTCACTCTGCCGGTAGACGTCATCTTCTTCAAAGGTTACCATCTCCGGATCATAGAGAGAGTTAGGCGACTTTCTTCCAGTTACCATGCAGTTGCCTTTATAGAGTTCCAGGCGAACGGTGCCGTTCACATCCTTCTGACTCTCCGAGATTGTCTTCCGGAGCAGTTCCATCTCGGGAGAGAACCAGAACCCGTTATAGACCAGCTCCGAGTACTTGGTAATCAATGAATCCTTGAAGTGAAAGACTTCCCGGTCCAGGGTGATCGTCTCCAGCGCCCGATGGGCGATATGGAGGATGGTCCCTCCCGGCGTCTCGTATACCCCCCGGCTCTTCATCCCCACGTAGCGGTTCTCCACGATGTCGAGCCGGCCGATCCCGTTCTCCCCTCCCAGTTTATTGAGCCGACCCAGCAACCCGGCGGGTGAGAGTTCCTCCCCATCTACCCGGACCGGGACTCCCTGCCGGAACTCAATCTCGATCGCGGTAGTCCGGTCGGGAGCGTCCTGGGGAGAAGCGCTGAGGACAAACATCTCTTCCGGCGGTTCAATCCAGGGATCTTCCAGGATCCCGCCTTCAAAACTGATATGAAGGAGGTTGCGATCGCTGCTGTACGGCTTCTCTTCAGTCACCGGAATCTCAATCCCATGTTCCCGGGCGTAGGCCATCAGATCGCTCCGGGATTTGAAGCTCCACTCCCGCCAGGGGGCGATAATCTTTATCGTCGGCTCCAGGGCGATACAGCTAACTTCAAACCGTACCTGGTCGTTCCCCTTGCCGGTCGCCCCATGGGCGACATACTCGGCGCCTTCCTTCCGGGCGATCTCGATCATCTTTTTAGCGATCAAGGGCCGGGCTAGAGCTGTCCCCAGGAGATAAGTTCCTTCATAAACCGCGTTGGCCTGGAGGGCGGGAAAGACAAAATCGCGGACGAACTCCTCTCTCACATCCTCCACGTAAACCGCTACCGCTCCGGTCTCTTCCGCTTTTTTTGCCGCTTCGTCCACTTCCTCCGCCTGTCCCAGGTCGGCAATGAAAGCCACCACTTCCAGACCCTTCTCGACCTGAAGCCATTTTAAAATGATGGAGGTATCAAGCCCCCCCGAATAGGCCAGTACTACTTTACTCATTATCCGCTCCTGACTTGCTGTTTCTGAACTTCAATAACTCTGTCGACCTGAAGGTCGACAGCTACGACATCTTCGTAGTTGCCCCGCCAATGGCGGGGCTAGTTTGTAGTCAAACCTTATTCAAGCGCTTCCCGGATGATCCCAACCGCGTGATCTATCTCTTCCCTCCGGATGTTGCAGGCGGGCAGCACCCGCAGGACACTGCCGGCGGTACAGTTCACGATCAAGCCTTTCTCAAGGCAACTCTCAACCACCAACTTGCATTCCCGATCCAGTTCCATCCCCAGCATCAACCCAATCCCCCGGACTGTCTTGATCAGAGGAAATTCTTCCTTCAGCTCTTCCAGCTTCCCCCGCAGGTATTCTCCCATCTCCCGGACATTCTCCAGAATATTCTCCTCCTCCATCTCCTGGAAGACCGCCAGAGCGGCCGCGCAGACCAGCGGACTGCCCCCGAAGGTCGAGGCATGGGTCCCCGGGGGGAGGAAACCCGCGAAGCGATCCTTGACCACCAGGGCGCCGATCGGCAGGCCCCCGCCCAGAGCTTTGGCCAGGGTCATGATATCCGGCTCGATCCCGTACTCCTGAAAAGCGAAGTAATGGCCGGTCCGGCCCATGCCGGTCTGGATCTCATCCACGATCATCAACAATCCCTCCCGGTTACAGATTTTACGGATCCCCCGGGCGTAGTCCGGGGTGGCCGGGTGAACCCCCCCCTCCCCCTGGACCAGTTCCAGCATAACAGCCGCCGTCCGCTCGGTGATCGCTTCTTCCAGCCGCTTCAGATCGTTGAAAGGGAGATAACGGAAGCCGGGGATGAGCGGACCGAAGCCGGTATGATACTTCTCCTGCCCGGTCGCGGTGATGGTCGCCAGGGTGCGTCCGTGGAACGAAGACTCCATGGTAATGATCTCGAAACGTCCCTTCGGCTCTCCGAATCTCCGGGCCAGTTTAAGCGCTCCCTCATTTGCTTCCGCCCCTGAGTTGCCGAAGAAGACCTTTCCGGGGAAAGCCTTCTTCACAATCACACCGGCCAGTCTTCCCTGCAACTCGTTATAAAAGTTATTCGGCATGTGAATGAGCCGCGCCGCCTGCTCCCGAACCGCGTTTACCACTTTCGGATGACAGTGTCCCAGGCTGCTGACCCCCCAACCGGGGAAAAAATCCAGGTACTTCTTTCCTTCCGTGTCCCAGATCCACGATCCTTTTCCTTTCATGATCACCACCGGATTGCGGGTATAGGTCGCCAGGACGAACTGATCGTACTCTTGAATTATATTCTCTGTCTCGCTCATCCCACAATCTCCGTCCCGATTCCTTTGTCCGTAAAGATCTCCAGCAGGAGGGAATGCTTGACCCTCCCATCGATGATATGGATCTTCTTTACCCCTCCCTCCAGGGCGTGCAGGCCGGCCTTAACCTTGGGGATCATCCCGCCGGCAATCACCCCCTCATCTAAAAGCTGAATAATCTCTTCCCCGGTCAGGGTAGAAAGAAGCTGCTGCTGACCGGGCTGATCTGACTTGGTCATGATCCCCTCGACATCGGTTAAAAAGACCAGCTTCTCCGCTTTCAGTGCCGCCGCTATGGCGCCGGCCGCCAGATCCCCATTGATGTTATAAACCTGTCCTTCCTCATCTCTGCCGAGGGGCGCGATCACGGGCACTCTGTCCCGCCGGGTAATCCTGGTTATGGCTGCCGCATCAATCCGTTCCACCTCTCCCACGAAACCGATATCCGCGGTCCGTGAACTTCCCGCCGGGCCCGGGAGCAGCGGCATATGCTTGCGAGCCTTGATCACGTTATCGTCACGCGTACTCAAGGATTCGGCCCGGCCGCCCAGTTCCTCGATCTGATCCTTCAGCCGTCCGTTGATCTCGGAGAGCACCTCCTCCACGATCCCGATCGTCCCGGGGTCGGTAACCCGCAATCCTTCCCTGAACCGGGGCACGATCCCGGCCTCTTTCATCCGGAGACTGATGGCATCCCCCCCTCCGTGGACCACCACCGGCTTCATCTTGACCGCTTCCATGAAGACCACATCCCTGAGCACCCCCTCCACGCAATCGGGAGAGGTCATGGCGCTTCCTCCCAGCTTCACTACCACGATCTTCTTTTGAAAGGATTGGATATAGGGGAGCGCTTCGATCAGAACAGCGGCTTTCTCGATGATCTTCTCCATTGTTACCTCTTATTGATCTCCACATACTCCGGCGTGAGATCGCAGGTATAATAAAAGTCGTTCCCTTCTCCCAGGCCGAGATCAATCATAAATTTCCAGGAGCTTTCTTTCAACTTCCCGGTGATGATATCTTCCGGAACCTCCCGCAACAATCCATCCCGGATAATCTCAACTTCGTCCAGGAAGACGGCAACCTTTCCTTCTTCAATCTCCGCTCCTGAATATCCCAGAGCGGCCAGCATCCGCCCCCAGTTGGGGGACTCGCCGTAGAAGGCGCATTTGAGCAAGTTTGAGTTGGCGACCGCGGCGGCCGCGACCCTGGCGTCTTCCCGGCTTTGCGCGGAGCGGACCTCAATCTCGATGAACCTGGTTGCTCCTTCTCCGTCGGCCACGATCATCCGGGCCAGTTCCCGGGTGAGACAATCCAGGGCTTCCCGGAACCGGACCCCGGCCTTCACTCCCGACCGCCCATTGGCCATCAGAATAACCGTATCATTAGTACTGGTGTCACCGTCCACCGTTATCCGGTTGAAAGACTGTTCCAGGGACCGGGAGAGGGCCTCTCTCAGGGTTTCGGCTTCAGCCTCAACATCTGTGATGATGAAAGCAAGCATGGTCGCGTGGGAGAGTCCCTCAACCCTCATCCGCGGATAGATCATCCCCGCCCCTTTCGCCATCCCCCGGATCCGGGCCGTGATTCCTTCCTCCTCAAATTCAACCGCTGTCTGCTTGGGCCCGGTATCGGTGGTCATTATGGCTTCAGGAGCCGCCCCATTCCCCCCCGTCCGGATAATTTCAGCCAGAGCGGCTATCCCACCCTCAATCTTATCCATCGGGAGGGGATCTCCGATCCGTCCGGTGGAACAGACCGCCACCAACCCCGGATCGATCTTCAACGCCTCCGCGGTCAAGCCGGCCATCCTCTCCGCGTCAGCGTACCCTTCCACGCCGGTACAGGCGTTCGCGCTCCCGCTGTTGATGATGACCGCACGGCAGCGCCCACCGGCCATGACCTTTCGGCTCAACCGGACCGGGGCCGCCGGCAACCGGTTTTCGGTAAACGCCCCGGCCGCCGCCGTATCGGTCTCCGAGTAGATCAGGGCCAGGTCATTCTTCTCGCGGCCCTTAATCCCGCAAGCCACCCCCGCCGCCTTGAAACCGGCCGGCATCTCAGACGTATTGAGTCGCCTTACCTGTCCACTCACCATATTCACTTCAGTTACTTTCCCGGCCGGAGCCCCGCCCCTTCTTCAAACCCTTCCATGATATTCATGTTCTGGACCGCCTGGCCGGCCGCGCCCTTCAGAAGATTATCGATCACGCTCACCACGATCAGGTTTCCGGTCCGAGGGTTGACCCGAATACCGATCAGGCAATTATTAGTTCCTACCACCTCCCGGAGCTGGGGAAGTGTCCCAACCGGATAGACCCTGACGAAGGGCTCATCGCCATAATAACGGTCATAGATCTTTAGTAGTTCCTCTTCCGTCGTCTTTCCCGCCAATTTCAGGTAGATCGTGCTCAAGATCCCCCGGTTGACCGGGAGAAGGTGAGGGACAAATTCCACGGCAATCGGCCGGCCGACTGTCCGGCTCAGGATATCTTCCATCTCCGGGGTGTGCTTGTGCGAGACCAGGCTGTAGGCCTTGAAATTCTCGTTCACCTCCGGGAAGAGAAGATCCAGGCTGGCCTTCCGGCCGGCACCGGTCACCCCGGTCTTGGCATCGACGATCACATCATCTCCCGAGATCAGGCCTTCCCGGAGGGCCGGGTAGGCAGCCAGAATCGTCCCGGTCGGGTAACAACCCGGGTTGGCCAGCAGCCGGGCAGCCTTGATCTCCTCCCGGAAGAGTTCGGGAAGGCCGTAGACGGCATTCGGAAGTCCCTCCGGGTCACCGTGTTTATGCCCGTACCACTCCTCATAGACAGCGAGATCGGCAAACCGATAATCCGCACTCAAATCAACCACTTTCTTACCTGCCTTGATAAAGAGAGGGGCAAAGAGCATCGAGACGGTATGCGGCAACGCCAGGAATATAAAATCGGCTTTGTGGGTGACATCCTCCGGGACCAGGTTTGAACACTCCAGTTCAAACCGGCCGGCCAGTTCAGGAAAGACCTCCTGAATCCCCACCGTCTTCTCTACTTTGGCTGTAAGCGACGTTACCTCCACCCGGGGATGCTCGATGAGAATTTTCAGCAACTCCAGGCCGGTATAACCCGTCGCCCCGACTACCGCTACCTTAAGCATGAGATAACTCCTTTAGAACTTAGCCCCGCCCTGCCGGGCGACTACGAAGATGTCGTAGCTGCCGACCTTTCCTGCCCCGAGACGAATTTTTTCGGGGAGGTCAACAGTATTATTAAGATTTCCGAGATAAGAATATATCCAATCAAACCTAATTTTTACCAGAAAAGAGATAATTAACATATAAAAAAAGCAGGCTTAAAGCCTGCTTTTTACCAAAGAGGTCCATCTCCCGAAGGAGAATTTTACCTCTTCGAGAACTGGAACTTCTTCCTGGCGCCCGGCTGGCCGTATTTCTTCCGCTCTTTCTTCCGGGGATCCCGGGTAAGCAACCCGGCCGACTTCAGGGGGGATCTCAACGTCGCGTTGGCTTCTACCAGAGCCCGGGCAATCCCATGCGAGAGAGCCCCGGCCTGCCCTGATTTGCCGCCGCCTTTGAGCTGGGCGATGACATCAAAACGCCCCATGTTGTCCGTTACCTGAAGAGGAGCCTTCACAATCTTCACCAGCGTCTCCCGCTGGAAGTAATCTTCCAGGCCCAGGCGGCGGTTGATGCTGAACTTCCCCACCCCCGGCCGCAGCCAGACTTTGGCCACGGAGGTCTTCCTCCGGCCGGTGGCGTAATATCTTACCGTATCACTCATGATAATCCTTTTTTACCTATTACTTTATTCCCAACATTTCCGGTTGCTGAGCGGCATGTGGGTGATCAGGGCCGGCGTACACCTTCAGTTTCTTGAAGATCGCGCGTCCCAAGCGGTTATGCGGGATCATCCCTCTGACCGCGTGCTCTATTATCCTCTCCGGGTGTTCTTCCAGCATCCGCTTATAAGGGATCCGCTTCTGACCCCCGGGATATCCGCTGTAACGCTGGTACTCCTTCTGCTCCGCCTTCTTCCCGGTCACCACAACTTTTTCGGCGTTGATTACTACCACGAAGTCACCGGTATCCATATGTGGAGTATAGATGGGCTTGTTCTTACCCCGAAGCAGGTCGGCGATCCTGGTTGAAAGCCTCCCCAGCACCTGTCCCTCCGCGTTGATCAGGTACCATTTTCTCTCGATATCCTTCGGTTTAGCCGAATATGTCTTCATTGTCTTCATCTTCCGATCAGCTTTAAAAATTCAAAGATGGGAAATTACCATCATCGGTCTACCTAGTCAATAATAATTAGTTATCTCCATAAAGAATACGCAGGAAATAAAGGCCGGAGGCCGGGGCGGTGGGGCCGGCCAGTTTCCTTTCTCCTGATTTCAGGATCTCCTCTATCTTATACGCGGAGAGCTTTCCCTTCCCCACTTCGAGCAAGGTCCCCACGATATTCCGGACCATCTTATATAGGAACCCGTCCGCCTGGAACTCGAACTTGAGCAGTTCCGCCTTCCTCTCAATATCAAGACGGGAGATGGTTCGGACCTTACTTTTTACCGAACTGCCTGAGGCGGTGAAGGCGGAGAAGTCGTGATGCCCGACAAAATAACCAGCGCCCCGCTGCATCTCTTCCACGTCAAGGGGAACGGCAATATGGCAGGCGCGATGGAGTTCGAGTGGGGAGCGAACATCCCGGAGAAGAACCCGGTAGAGATATATCTTTTCCCGGGCGTTGTAGCGGGCATGGAACGACAGATCGACTTCCTCCGCCCGGAGAATGACAATATCGGGGGGAAGATAGGTATTGGCTCCATCCCGGATATTTTTTAACGGAAGTTGACTCCGGGTCTCAAAATGAGCCACCTGGCCCAGGGCGTGTACCCCGGCGTCGGTCCGGCCGGCGCCGTAAACCCGGACTTTCTCACTGAGGACCGACTCCAGGGCCTCCTCGACTTCGCGCTGGATAGTCTCGGCGTTTTTCTGAATCTGCCATCCGGCATAACGCGTGCCGTCATATTCCAGAGTAAGCTTAACTTTTCTCATGGGCAACCCCAAAACTTAAACCAGGCCGTCCGCGATCATCCGCTCCGCGATCTGGATCACGTTGAGGGCCGCGCCCTTGCGGATATTATCAGAGACAATCCAGAGATGGAGTCCGTTCTTCACGTATGGGTCACGGCGGATGCGCCCGACATAGACTCCGTCCTCCCCGGAAGCCTCAATCGGCATCGGGTAGCGGGCGTTTTCCGAGTCGTCGATCAGGACCACACCCGGCGCTTCCCCCAAGATCTCTCTCACTCGCTCGACCACGATCGGCTTCTCGGTTTCAATATAGACCGACTCTGCGTGGCCGTTGAAGACCGGTACCCGAACCGCAGTAGTGGATATCCGGATGGAGTCGTCGTGGAGCATCTTCCTGGTCTCGCGGTCCATCTTCCACTCCTCGGTGGTAAATCCGAACTCCTTGAAACTCCCGATCTGGGGGATGACATTGAAGGCGATCTGATGGGGGTAGACATGACACTCAATATCCAGTTCGCCGGCCAGGACTTTCGGAGATTGCTCACGCAGTTCGCAGATCGCATCCCGGCCGGTGCCCGAGACCGCCTGGTAGGTGGAAGCGATGATTCTGGTGACCCGGCTGACCCGGTAGAGGGGGGCGACAGCCATCAGCATCTGAATGGTGGAGCAGTTGGGACTGGCGATCAATCCTCTGTGCTTCCCGATATCTTCCGGGTTAACCTCGGGGATGATCAGGGGAACGTCGGGATCCAACCGGAAGTCGGCCCCATTATCGATCACCACCGCTCCCCGCTTTATAGCGGGCGGTGCATAAGTAGCTGAAGCTCCTTTCGCGCCTTCAGTGCCGGCAAAGAATACGAAATGGGCCCCATCCAACTCCTCCTCGGCCGCCGCCCGGACCTCATAGGTTCGCCCCCCTATCTCCTCCTCACGCGACGAACGGGCCAGTATCTTCAGTTGATCGATTGGAAAATTCCTTTGATCAAGAATTTTCAGCATCTCCGCGCCGACCGCGCCGATACCGACGAGGACAACGTTATATTTCTTACTCATGATTATTTCTCCAGCTACAGATATTCAGCTACCATATCCCCAACCTCGGATGTGGTGTAACCCATCTTGCCGGCGGAGAGGCTCTTCAGCTTCCCGCAGGTTTTGATTATCGCGTCTTCCAATCTTTCGGCGGCAGCTTCCTCCCCCAGAAAGGAGACCATCATCTGTCCGGCGGAGATCGCGGCCAGAGGATTGATCTTCCCCTGCCCGGTGTACTTGGGCGCGGAACCGCCGATCGGCTCGAACATCGAGGTCCCTTCCGGGTTGATATTCCCGCCGGCGGCGATGCCCATGCCACCCTGGATCATGGCGCCCAGATCGGTGATGATATCACCGAACATATTATCGGTTACGATCACGTCGAAGTACTCCGGATTCTTCACCATCCACATGCAAATCGCGTCCACGTGGGCGTAATCGCGCTCGATCTCCGGGTAATCCTTCTCCCCGATCTCGTGAAAGGCCCGCTCCCAGAGATCGAAGGCGAAGGTCAGGACATTGGTCTTCCCGCAGAGGGTCAGCTTCTTCTCCCGGTCTCTCTTCCGGGTATAATCAAAGGCATACCGCAGACAGCGTTCCACGCCGAAACGGGTATTGATGCTCTCCTGGATGGCAACTTCCTGGGGGGTCCCCTTCTTGAAGAAACCGCCCGCCCCCAGGTAGAGTCCTTCGTTGTTCTCCCGGACCACCACAAAATCGATCTCTTCCGGTCCTTTATTCTTGAGAGGGGTCTCCACCCCGGGGTAGAGCTTGATCGGCCTTAAGTTAATGTACTGCTCGAGTTTAAAACGAAGCTGGAGCAGAAGCCCTTTCTCCAGAATTCCGGGCTTTACTTCGGGATGACCGACCGCACCCAGGTAGATAGCCTTGAATTGCCGCAGTTCCTCGATCGCGGAATCCGGCAGAATCTCACCGGTCTTAAGGTAACGGTCTCCGCCAAAATCGAAGTAATGCCAGTCAAATTTCAGGTTGAAGCGATCAGCCAGGGCATCCATGACCTTGACCCCCTCGGCAATCACTTCCGGCCCGGTTCCATCTCCCCCGATGACCGCTATTGGATATGTGTCAGGCATGAGCTTTACTCCTTCTTGATAATATCTCTTCTATAATTCAGTCACGCTGTTTTGCCAGGTATTTTATCAGGCCCCCGGCGTCAATCAGATCCTGCATAAAAATAGGGATCGGCTGCACGTGACAGATCTTTCCGGTAGTCAGATTGCGGATCCGACCGGAACTTATATCGATTTCGATCTCTTCACCCTCATTAAAAGCTTGCACCGCCGCGGCGGATTCAAAGATCGGCAACCCCATGTTAAAAGCATTACGGTAAAATATTCGGGCAAAATTAGTCGCCACCACAGCGGCAATTCCCGCCCCTTTTATGGCCAGCGGGGCATGTTCCCGCGAGGAACCGCAACCGAAGTTCTCCCCGGCAACGATAATGTCACCGGTATTGATCTCTCCCGGGAAACCGGGCCGGATATCTTCCATCAAATGGCTCCCCATCTCAATGGGGTCGGTAGTAATCAAGTAACGAGCAGCCAGGATCTCGTCAGTATTAACGTTATCCCCGAACTTCCAGACTTTGCCTTTTAGTTTCATTATTATCCTTATGAGGTCGTTTAAATATCATCCGGGTGGGTTAACTCCCCCGCCACCGCGCTGGCGGCCGCGACTGCCGGACTGGCCAGATAAACTTCGCTCTTCGGATGTCCCATCCGGCCCACAAAATTCCGGTTTGTAGTGGCAACAGCCCGTTCACCCGCGGCCAGGACACCATGGTGTCCTCCCAGACAGGGCCCGCAGGTGGGAGTAGAAACCGCGGCGCCCGCTTCAATGAAAATTTCAATCAGACCTTCTCGGATCGCCTGAAGATATACTCCCTGGCTTCCGGGAAAGATTATCGTTCTCACATGCCGGGCCACCTTATTGCCTTTGAGGATACCGGCGGCAATCCGGAGATCTTCCAGGCGCCCATTGGTGCAGAAACCGATTACCGACTGATCTATCGTGACCCCCCGGACCTCCCGGACCGGCTTCACGTTGGACGGCAGGTTCGGACAGGCAACCACCGGCTCAATCCCGCTTACGTCGATATCGATAATATCCAGGTATTCCGCGTCCGGGTCACTAAAATAAAACGTGTAATCCCGACCGGCGCGGCTTTCCAGGTACTCCTCGGTCACCTGATCCGGAGGGAAGATACCGGTCTTGGCCCCCGCCTCGATCGCCATATTGGCCATGGTAAAACGGCCGTCCATGGAGAGGGACTTGATCACCGGCCCGGTAAACTCCATCGCACAATATCGGGCTCCGGAAACACCTATCTTCCCGATCGTAAAAAGGATTAAGTCTTTACCGGAAACCCAGCTATTAAGTTCACCCTTGTATCTGAATAATATCGAATGAGGGACCCGGAACCAGGCCTCCCCGCTGATCATCGCGGCGGCCAGATCCGTGCTCCCTACCCCGGTAGCAAAAGCTCCGAGCGCTCCATAGGTACAGGTATGACTGTCGGCTCCGATCACCAGATCACCGGGCAGTACCAAGCCCTGCTCGGGAAGCAGGACATGTTCAATCCCCACATCCCCCACATCATAAAAATGCGGGATATCGTATTCTTTAGCAAAATTTCTTACCACCAAGCACTGTTGAGCCGACCGGATATCCTTATTAGGTGTAAAATGGTCCAGGACCAGCACTATCTTCTCTCGATCAAAAACCTTCTTGACCCCACTTCCCCGGAATGTCTCGATGGCCAATGGCGCGGTGACGTCATTTCCCAGAGCCAGGTCCAGTTTGGCCATCACAATCTCATCCGGTTCTACCGTATCTTGTTCGCAATGAGCGGCCAATATTTTTTGGGCGATTGTCATTCCCATGGAATTATCTCCTTTGCTTAAATAATACAAGGAATTATAAATACTGATATAAATCATTCAATCTTTTTTCATGAATAATAAAACCAATGCGTATTTTTTCCGCTACCATAATATCGCTATGTATAGGCCTGGCCGGAGTTACACCGGCACCGGGAAATACAATCGACCAGGAGTTTATGCTTGGCAGTTACGTCTCCACGCTCCGTAACCTGAATACCGAGGGAGTGGTTCTCGCTTACCGGCTCTGGTTCAAGCCCGGACAGGATGACGGATTCTCCATCCTCCATCCCCGGCCATTGGAACTCGGCTTTGAGCTGAGAGGAGGTTGCCTATGGAAACCAAAAGATACCGGGGAGGGAAGTCTGCTGATCGATCTCAAGTACGAACTTGACCCGGGCAATGATTTCGGGTTCTATCTCCTGGCTGGTTTGGGTGGAAATTATTCCGGGGTCAGTTATACCGAGGTAGCAACGCATTTTAACTTTATCGAAAGGGGGAGTCTGGGGATCCGGATATTCCGTTTCATCATCCAGACTTCTTATGAGCACCGGAGCAATGCCGGTTTAAGGTCTCCTAATCGAGGGATTGATCTGCTCACCGTTTCACTGGGCTTGAGGTATTAATTGAAATATCCGAATTATCTTATTAGTATAACGGGAGCTTGCTAAATATTATGAACGATCTATACAAAACCAAACAAAGCCGGGAGATCTACCGGGGGCCGTTCTTCTCCCTCCGGGAGTACCTGGTCGAATACCCGGACGGGGGGGAGAAGAAGCGGATCATCCTGGAGCACCCCGGGGCGGTGGCCGCCGTTCCGCTCCTTCCCGATGGAAAGATCGTGATGGTCCGGCAGTTCCGGAAAGCCGCCGGGCGCGTCACCCTGGAGATACCGGCAGGCAAGATCGACAGCGGGGAAAGCCCGGAAGACTGTATCCGGCGTGAACTGATCGAGGAGACCGGTTACCGGCCCGGGAGATTACGCCATCTGCGCAGCTATTATCCCTCCTTCGGTATCAGCACTGAGATCATTCATGTCTTTCTGGCGGAGAACCTCCAGCCGACGCGCCGAACCCCGGCCGATGAGAGTTATCTGGAACCGGTCATTCTACCACTGGAGGAGGTCAAGCGCCTTATCACAGCGGGGAAGATCATGGACAGCAAGACCATCATCGGAATCCAAGAGCTGGAACGAATGTAAACCCAGATTATGCAGTTGGGCGAGGCGGGGGTTAGAGATCCCGGATCAGGGCTACTTCTTTGCAATCCGGGAAGTGCGGGCAATGAATACAGTCCTTCCATATTTTATGGGGAAGCTTTTCTTTCTCAATCTCGGAGAAGCCGAATTTTTTAAAAAATGGGGGAGTAAAGGTCAACGTAAAGACGCGCGGAAGTTTTAACGCCCGGGCTTCCCGGAGACAGTCATCGACCAGCGCCCTCCCCCACCCTTCCCCCTGGATTTCTTCGATTACCGCCAGTGACCTGATCTCAGCTATGTCTTCCCAGTAGACCTGGAGGGCGGCACAGCCCATGATCCGATCCCCGCCCGCGATAACCCGGAAATCCCGGATGTTCTCATAGATCGATGAAAGGGAACGGGGAAGCATCAGGCCCTGCGACGCATAGGTGTTCACTATCTCCCGGATCCCCTCCCCGTCTCGGGGATAAGCTTGTCTGAGCTTCATTTTTATCTCCCGATTCATCTTTCTCTCCTATTCCTCAATAACCACCCCGGTTCCCCGGGGGAGGAACATGAACAACTCCTCCACATCCCGATTAAGCATCCGTACGCATCCGTCGCTGCTCTGGGAACCGATTGTCTCAGGCTCAATCGTCCCGTGAATCCCAAAGTCGGCATAAGGATCGCTGAACCCCATCCAGCGGCTTCCGAGGATATTGCGGGAATCAAAGGGCGGTATCACCTCCCCCCCATGAATCCAGGGCGGGTTTATGAGCTTCGTCACAATGACAAACTCTCCGGTCGGGCTGCAGTTATCACGGCCCGTCCCAACGGAATACTCTTTGAAGAACGATCCCCCATAGAGAAGCGTCAATGTATTCCATGATTTACTGATAATGGCTTCAAAGCGAAACCCGGGCACTTTTAATACCTGACCGGGTCTGATAATCTCTCCGGGGATCCCGTTCATCTTCCGCAACAAGGCCGGGGTGGTATTATACGCGCGGGCGATCGCCGACAGAGAATCTCCTGCCCGGACCGTGTAGGTCCGGTTCTCTTCATCTAATACCGGTGACAGGAGAAGGGAGAGGTTGAGTTCCCCCAGCTCTTTCCGGGCCCGGAGAAGATCATCTCCGGAAGGCAGAATCTCCAGTGCCTTCCGGTAATCACCACGGGCCCCGTCCAGGTCCCCGGAGTCTTTCTTTATCCGGGCCAGTGTCAGCAGTGCCTCTCCCTCCCATGTGGAGCCGGGGTAGAACTGGAGATATAACTCCATTCTTTCCCGCGCCGCTTTGCGCTTTCCTAATCTTTCAGCGATCCAGCCAAGATAAAACTCCGCCTCGGCTTTCTGCAAGCGGTCTTCACCGGCGGCTACCTCTTCCCAGAAGCCGGACGCCGCGGAGTAATCTTCCAGCCGGGTAAGGCAGCGGGCCAGGAAAAGCCGGACCTCTCTTCCCCGGGCGGTATCCGGAGGCGCGGAGAGAAGATGGCGCAGAACCGGCACCGCTTGCCGGCAGTCGCCCGACCGGATCAGTTCAAGCGCGGTCTCCAGTCTCTGTTCCATCGCCCGCGGCCGGACGGCCAGAAACCAGAAAAGAAGAACGACAGTCAGAATCAGAATTATCCCGATAATAAAAGCCTTGGCACGCATAATTTATATACAACTTGATTGAAAAAAGAAGCGGTTACCCGATCTTCCGGGGTAGCGCGGGATGACCGGCGACCTTCCTTCTCTCCCTGATCTCAAGTCGGATCCCCTGGTATAAGCCCAGGATCAGATATGAGATAAAAGCCACAAAGACACCAATCTGATGATGGGTAATCAAGATCACAAGGATCAGGACAATGGCCACCAGATAGAGAAACGGCTTTTTCTTCCTCAGATTCAGGGTCAAAAGCGTGGGATAGGTAATAGAAGTCACCATCAACGAGCTGAGCACGATCATAATAAAGGGGATCGCCATCTCCCAGCCAAGCTGAAAATGGTCATTGAATATGATGAATGAAAGCACCACACCCGCGGCAACCGGGGAAGGGAGCCCCTTGAAGTCGGTCTTCTCTTCCTTGTTGACCTGAATATTAAAGCGGGCCAACCGGAGAGCACAGAAGACAATGTACAGAAACGCCACCCCGATACCGAAACCCTTCAAATGCTGCAGAACGATCCGATAGGCCAGGACAGTGGTGACCACTCCGAAGGAGAAAAAGTCGGCCAGAGAATCAAACTCAACCCCGAATCGGGTGGTTGCCTTATAGAAACGGGCCAGTTGTCCGTCAATAAAATCAAAGATCATGGCCAGGAGAAGAAACCAGGCGGCCCGGATATAAAGGTGGGGATCCCCTCTCAAGATCAGGGTGAGGGCGTAGACCCCGCAGAAGACATTGGCGGTAGTAAAGAGATTTGGCAGAATATATATTTTTTTCATCACATTCTCCCGATAACGGTCCGGCCGCCCCGAACATGCTCTCCCGTCACAACGGTAATCTCCACCTCAGGGAGCACGAAGAGTTCCACTCTCGATCCAAAGCGGATCAAACCCAGTTTTTCTCCCGCCCGAAGTCGCTCTCCCATCCGGCAGCGGCAGACGATACGGCGAGCCACCACACCGGCAATCTGTTTCATCGTCCAGG
>JAVCDH010000038.1 GCA_030765805.1 Candidatus Euphemobacter frigidus | reverse complement strand
ATTTTGCTCAGAAAGAGTCCTACCCCCGATAGAGCGACCAGACTGGCGATTTTGAGGACAAGATAAAAGACCGGGGGGAGCTCAAACTTCAGCCAGCCATATTTCAGCCAGAAGCTTTTAAAGAGTTCGGTATGGAACCAGGGCCAAAAACCAGCGGGAAAGTAGGTCTCCCCCCGGAAGTAGGAAGAAAGCGTTGAATAGAGAATATTGGTCCTGATAATAAATACCCGGGCGACCTGGGGAAAATACCAGACCAGGGCAGCATAGGCCATCAGGAATATGGCAATGAGCGCTCCCGACCAGAGTATCAGCTTCTTGAAAGAAAATGCCCGGGGGCGCGGCCGGCCGAGATGGATCAGCATGACCCCCGGCAGTGCCGCCAGCATGATCAGGAACTTATAGTTGACCATCAAGCCAATCCCATGCCAGAGAAGAAGTATTAAAATCCGCTGGAAGGTGAAGCCGGTTCTCTGAAATCTCAGTACCAGGTAGATCGCGCCCGCCCCGAAAAAGTTGACACAGGGATCCGGGCTGACCGAGGTCCCGATTACCATAAACTGGGGAAGGAGAGCGGCAATGCCGGCCGCCGCCGGAGCGATCGGGGAGCTTCTCCCGAAGATCTCCCCCGCGCAGGCCCAGACAAACCCAACGGTCAGGATGCTGAAAAGGAGTGATAAGGCTCGTAATCGGTATTGTTCGGCTTCAATTGATAGGTTAGTTGATAGCCGCAATACCCGGGACGCCAGCCAGTAATAGAGGGGAGGGTTCTTCCCGATCTGGGAAGGAGCTATGAATAAAAACGGTGTCTCTTTGAAAGTAGAAGGGAGTGGGGATGGCTTTTCTACCAGGACATACCGCCAGTAATCATAGCGATCCAGCGAAACAATGATTCTCTCCTGAATTTCGGGGCGAGGATGCGGCGCCCAGGGCGGATCCCCTGCCGCCAGAACTTTTACATACTCAAAATGGGTCGGTTCGTCGGGAGACTGCCAGGGGGGAATGATAATGATGTAGATAATACCCAGAACAAGTGACGCCGATACTATAATCAGCAGCGTTAATTTGTAGTTCATCTTTTTCCCTCAACGTCTTCTTCTTCAACGTCCCTTCCTTTTAACGTCTTTATTCTTCAACGTTCTTCTCAACCTCAATCTCGGTGGGAAGATTGATGTATCCCTCCATCCGCCGCGGATTGCGGACCCGAATGATGGCGGCGTTGTTGATCCAGTCCAGTGTGCGGTAGGTATCTTTCCCGGTAGCGGCGGAAGCGGCCGGATTTAGAGAATATGTGCCATCGGCGAAATTAGCCCGGTGGATAAAAGTAACAGTGCAGTGTTCGCCCCGCCGAAATTCGAAATCCCGCCGGCCGTGCCAGCGCGTATTGGTCCCGAAGATATTAAGTCCCCATTTATTTCTAAAGATATTGCCGAAAACAAATCGTTTCACGTCTTCGTTGAACGAGACATGGAATCTGATGACAATCTCCTCTCCGCTGAAGAAGGTTTCCGTGGGCTCTCCGTCTTTATTAAGAATCTCCAACCCCGTGATCTCAGCCTCCCGGCCCCCGTAGCGGCTGTAGTCGGCCGGGCCTCTTACTCTCTTCCCATCCTCTTTTCCGGAAAGAGCATCCATATCCGGGTGAAGCGTATGTTCTCTCTCGCGCTCGTCGATCAGGGCCAGGTACTGCTTGACAATCTCCCCCGGTTCTCCCCGGGCCAGGAGCCGGGAGTAGTCCAGGATCATGGCCTGATGGCAGATATTCAGAACGCTCTCGATATTGTGAGTAACGAAAACGATAGTCTTGCCCTGCTTCTGGAAATCACGGATCTTCCGGGTACACTTGTGCTGGAAATAAGCGTCGCCCACTGCCAGGACTTCGTCGATCAAGAGTATCTCCGGCTCCAGGGCAACCGCGACCGCGAATGCCAGCCGGACATACATCCCGCTGGAGTAGGTCTTGACCGGCTGGTCGATGAACTCGCCAATTTCGGCGAAAGCGATAATCTCGGCCATTTTTCCCGTGATCTCGGCCGGAGAGAGGCCGAGGATGATTCCACTCAAAAAAGCGTTCTCCCGGCCGGTAAAATCGGGGTTGAAGCCGGCCCCCAACTCCAGGATGGTGGAGACCCGTCCCTGGACTGATATTTCTCCCGAGGTAGGTTCCATGATTCCGGCAATAAGCTGGAGGAGAGTAGTCTTGCCGGAACCGTTCTGCCCCAATATTCCCAGGGTAACCCCTTCCGGGACCTCCAGGCTAATATCCCGGAGGGCCCAGAATTCCCGGTGATAACGCCTGTTCCCCATCCGGATGGCCTCCTTCAAGCGCTGGAGGGGACTATCGTAGATCGGAAATTTCTTGGAGATATTCTTGAGAGAAATTGCAATATTGCTCATTTTATATAGGGTTTATAATTTAAGATAATCCTTCCGATCTAAAATTCCAAATTCCCAGCGTCAGATATCCTGAATAGTTATTTCTCTATAATATTCACCAAAAAATGTTAAATGACATCCACAAATGCTTTCTTGGTTTTATTGAACCACCAGAGCCCGGCCAGGAAGAGTACCGCTCCCAGTACCAGGGTATAGAGGAACCCATTCCAGTCGGGCAGCTTTCCCCGAAGGAGTATCTGCCGGTAGTTATGAATCAGGGCGGCGGCGGGATTTGCTGTCAGCCAGAAGGCGATTCTGCCGTTAAAGGCATTCCGAAGGAGGTCTTCCGTGTAGAAGATCGGGGTCAGAAACATCCAGCAGAGCGTTCCCAGTGCAACGGCCTGCCTGATATCCCGGATGAAGACGGCGACACTGGCAATTATCCATCCAAGACCCGCTGTCAATAAAACTTGAGGCAGAAGAAGTAGTGGAATCAGGAGCCAGGTCCATGATATACATCGTCCTAAAAACAACATACCCAGCAGGAGCACCACCAGGCCGACACATTGATGAACAATGGCGGCGAGGACTACCTTGAGAGGGAGTACTTCACCCGGGAAAATTACTTTTTTAATCAGGCTGGTATTTTCGAGCACCACGGTCGTACAGCGATTCAACCCCTCGCTGATCGCCAGCCAGACCACGATGCCGCAGAATACTTCCAACGCATACGCGGATAACCTGGGATCATCTTTCAGTCGCAGACCGAAGATACCCCCAAAGACGACAGTATAGATGATGAGAAGAACAATCGGTTCTACAATCGACCAGATAATTCCGAAAACAGATCCTTTATACCTACCCAGGATGTCCCGGCTTACCAGGGCGTAGAGGAGATATCCCTGTTTGATAAAAGTGTAAAACCCGGTACTAAACATAGAAATCCGCCTTCTCCGACATTGTTCAAAAATAGGAGCCTATTCGGGAATACGAACAATACCAGATCAGGGTAAAGAAATCATTATTTTTGTATTAAGACTTTATCCGATTTTTAAGAGCTCAATTAGCTAACTGTTTATATTGGAAGAATTGGGGTATGCCCTTCAGTGATGTTAGTGCTACATATTGTGTTTCTTTGGTTTCGGGCCGCGGCAATGCGTTAACATATCCTTATAGGGGTAACTTCTCAATGAGTTGGGGTAGATTGCATTTACAACTATTCACTGGATTCCTGCTTTCGCAGGAATGACGGGCGCTTACATCCAAATGTCATTCCGGCGAAAGCCGGAATCCAGACATCTTACCCTGAGTTATTGAGAAGTTACTTATAGTGCACGGCCTCCACTGCGACGGCCTGTTGAGCCAAGCGATATAACAGCATCCCGGGTAGTCTCTCATGGCCGGTAATGCTATATATTGTATCAACACCAGTCAAGGGCATACCCCAATGGAAGAAAAAGAACTCTGGCCGAACCGATCCTGGAATTGGTAATCTTGATAAAAAGACAGATGGAGACTCCCGAGATTCTGGAAAAATTAATCGGCAGTGAGGAATATTTTCGGAAATGAAGCAGATTAGCGTAATTATAGCAAATTACAACGGGGAAAAATATCTGCCGGCATTGCTGATGGATCTTATCAATCAGAGTGTGGATGACTTCACCACTATAATAGTAGACGATGCCTCTCAGGATGATTCACTGAGCATTATCAGGGAGATAGTCGGCGACCAGCCCAGGTTTCAGGTACTCGAATCCGCGATTAACCGGGGATTTATTGAGTCCTGTTATGCCGGATTAGATCAGGCTCCCGGAGATTATCTATGTTTCTTAAATAATGACACCCGGCTTGATCGATATTTTATAGAGAGGAATCTCAAGATTCTTGAAGAGAACCCCTCGATTGGGGCGTTGAGCTGCCGGATTGTGGATAAAACCGGGAACAACTGGTTCAGCGGAGGAAAAATTGTTCTGGGAATCCCCCGGATTCTGACCGATGATTTTCGGGGAATCAGGGAGGTGGATTGGATAGCGGCAACGGCGGTATTTTACCTGCGCCAAGTACTGGAAGAAGCAGGATTCTGGAAAAAAGAATACCAAATGTACCACGAAGATGTCGAATTATCCCTGAGAATCCGACGCGATACAGAATATCGACTCTGCATCTTCTCGGATCCTCTGGTTCAACATCTCGAACCGGGGACAAGTCAGTCAACCTACCGTCACTTTTATTACCATTTTCGCAATCTAATTCTTCTCCAGAAAGAGTATTTCCCCCGGAATATCTTCCTGACTCTGTTGCTATATATCCCGGCCAATCTGATCCGAGTAATTTTCAGCAGAGAAAGTTGGGAAGGGAAGAAAGGTTATGTAAGCGGTTGTTTCAGTGGAGCTTTATCAGGACTTCTGCCGAAAATATGCGCGGGGAGAGAAATTAAAATCACAGATTAAGGGGTTTTACCTTCCTGTGATATGCGAAAAATTTTCGAGTTAAGCAATTCTTGACCGATAATTTGGGCGGCCAGCTCATTTCCCGCGATATTCCAGTGCGTGTCGCGAGGCTTATACAGGTTTGTCCGGAGAGATGCGTCACGGAAAGCCTTGAGTAAGTCAAGGTAGTTTATACCAAGGATCTCCAATTTTTCGGCCAGTTTTTTATTTGGCTGTGACCAATCCCATCTGTTCGGGTCGGGCATCCCGCCGACAATCATCTTCTGCAGTTCGGGATTGACCTGCATCTCATCAGGGATGATGAGCACAAAGAGGCCAATGTTTCGTCGGTCGCAGATCGATTGTATCTCTTCCAACTCAGGGACAGTGGCATTCAGTTCGTCAGTCAGTCTGCTGTTGTCACTGCGGCAGATATAACTCCTTGTTTTCTCGATTTTGAGAAATGCTTCTTCGGAGAATGTTGGAGCCTGGTCGATATACTCATTGGCTCCGGCCGCATCTTGTCCTTCGTAGTGTGGTTTCACGCTGGCCAGGTAATAGATGAAGGAAGTGACAAAGGAGTATTCATACCACTTGGTTCGCTCCCCGAAATTTCTAGAAGCGCTGAAAGCAGCGCCTTCAGCAAAGTCATTGCCTACGAAAAAAGAAACAATTACCAGGTCGGGCTTAAGCGCGAGGCCTTCCGTCACCAGTAAGTTGAGATAGGCAGTGGGGCCGACACATGGAATCCCCATATTTATAACTTCCGCGTCTAACCCCGCCATACATAAAATTTCTTCCAGTCTTGTGTAATAGTTGTATCGATATGGTACTATGCCGTAAGCGAAAGAATCGCCGAGTCCGAGTACTCGAATATCCGCTCTCTTTTCTTCCGAGAACTCCACATCTTTAAAGCCTTTTGAATTAAGGTGGAAATCCCAATCTTCCGCCAGTGGTCTCCCCCGGAAACGATTATAGCTTTGATCGTAAAAGCAATAAAGAGGCTTAAAGTGATGAAAAACGCGTAACATCACTTCCGCCAGCGCTAAGGTTATAAGCAGTATCCCGATGGTCGTCAGTGTCCATTTGAACATCTTTTTCAGGTTCTCTGTCATCTTGTGTGGGTAGTTTGTGTCGCGGTATCTTGAAATCCGCGCAGATAAAGCTCTCCTATAAAAAAATAATAGAGACGTCTGGGGAGGCGTATTTTTAAGGAGTCCAAGCGACTCGCCGGCGGTAGTAAAACAAGCAGAGCGAGCTTCTTCAGAAAGGTGGGCAGCAGTGGTGATGCCTGGGGGGTGAAGCAATCGGTCAATTCCGGTTGCTGGGATAGAAATATTGAGCAAGTCCGACCGACTATATATTGCCGGTGTAAAAAGGTGGCCATGGTAGTAGCATGACGGTGGTGGGTGCGAGCCGCTTGATGATAATAAATTCGCATTCCGCTCAAGCTCAAACGATAGCCCACTTCTAAGTCTTCCCATCCGTATTCCGTAAAAATCTCATTAAAAGGCTGATCCATCATGTATTTTCTGGGCAGCGAAATATTACTCGTATAAAAGCAGGTGAACGGCACTTCATCACCATCCGATATAAGCGCGTAACCAAACTGCGCGCCGTAGCTGTTAATGAACCGGAGAAATGGAGTCACTTTCATCTGTTCTTCATCCCACTCTGTCAACCCTAACACGGCGCATCCGTAGCCTAACGCGTTCTGTCTCGTAAAATGGCTTTCCAGCCAGTTGGTTTCGGGTATGGTGTCATCGCCTAAAAAGGCTATGAGATCAGAAGTTGCTGTTTTTATTCCCCGGTTGCGCGCCGTGGCTTGGCCCGCGTTACGCTGACGCAAAGGGATGAAACGGAAAGGTAATTCATTCCTACGCTGCCAGCTTTGGATCATTTCCCAGGTGCCATCGTTGGAGCCATCGTCGATGACAATCACTTCATCAGGGAGCTTGGTCTGAACGAGCAGGGCGGACAGCGTGGCATTCAGAATATCATGTCGATTATATGTTGGGATTATAACTGCGATGGTTTTAAAAGGATCTTCCCGCATATCATGGCCTACGAATTCTATGCGAGGGAATGCCCAGAAACCTGGAGGGGGCGGCTTAAAATGTCGAAGCTTAAGGCTTTTTGGTTTGTTCGAAAGAAGCCGTATATTCAGAATCCCGTTGTCATCGCATTGAACATCCATCAGAACAGTTTTGATTACATTCGCTGGAATGGCATAGTTTGCCCTCAACCCGTTACATTCAATACTCAGGCGCCCGGTTTGTTCTTCCCCCAACCAGTGCAAGGCATCTACTCGTAATACCCCCCTAACATGAGGGTGGACTTTAAGGAAGCACGCGGCCGCAGTCGTCGCGGGCCGCACCGTTCGGCCGGCGCACTTTTGCACCGGAAACCACCCGGGCCCTAATCGCCCTCTTGCGCTATCCCGGGCGGGGGTGAGCCCGGGGGAAGATACCCAATGGCGCTTGCCCCAGGCAAGATCACGGCGCGGCAATTCGGGCCGTGGTTTTGGTGATAATCGCCCCGTATCGATAAGACCCGATTGGAACAACTCCCGATCCGGTATCTTTCGATTTTTCTGGATGTGGCGGCGTTCACGAAGTGTGTCCGGAAGACGGCGAATATTCCAGGCCCAGATATGATACAATAGGGACACTCGCAATCTCAGCAATAAGCTGGCCGTGAAAACCCCGACTGCCGCCATGGCGTGCATCCATTCATAATTCTTGAGCAAGGACCTTACATTATGACGGAATCCCATCATTTCAATCCACATCTGTCCCCCATGATCTCTGGTTGTACCCCCCAGGAGGTGCTTGACAATCGAGTCGCGTGAGACAAGCACTTTTAAACCCATCAGCCAGAGCCGCCATCCAAGGTCAACGTCTTCGTGGTACATAAACATCCGCCGGTCAAAACCGCCGAGCGCGAAAAAAGTGGTTTTGCGAATCATCATTGCCGCCGCGGTCGGAAACAGTACCTCCTGGTAAGCCGGCATTGAGGCGGCGCCTTTTGGTAACTGCATGGCATGACCAAAATCAGCATCTTGCCCGAACCCCAGCCAGGTCATTGTTCCGCCCCGCGCATTTACAATTCCCGGATGGTCTCGAAGTTCCAGGGTTGAACAGACGGCGCCCAGATCAGGATATTCTTGGAAAGCTTTCAGGAGGTATGTCAGCCAGCCGGGTGTGACTTCCGTGTCATTATTCAAAAATACCAGGAACTCACCCCGCGCTTTTTCCGCGCCCCGATAATTCGCGGCGCCAAAACCGAGATTGGTTGCTATCTCCAGCAGACGTACTGCGGGGAATCGCTTCTCTACCCACTCTCTGGAGCCATCCCGAGAATGATTGTCCACCACGATCAACTCTGATGCAGATGATTCGGCGGCCAGCAGGGAGGGAAGGCACTTTTCCAGGTGTTTAAGTCCATTATAATTGACAATAATTATGGACACATTTTCTGGGTTGAAGATGGACATATATAGACTCCGGGTAAAGAACTCAATAAACTGCCGGTTTTGAGTTAAAATCGGTTGATTCTAAAATTATATCTTTTCTTATCGTGTTATTTTGTCTTTAATTATATATTACTTCAAGAGTATTATCCTTAAATCTTATTTACAATTACGTATTTTTTGTAACTTCTCAATAACTCAGGGTAAGATGTCTGGATTCCGGCTTTCGCCGGAATGACATTTGGATGTAAGTGCCCGTCATTCCTGCGAAAGCAGGAATCCAGTGAATAGTCGTAAATGCAATCTACCCCAACTCATTGAGAAGTTACTATTTTTTACATAAGGCGGGATGGTGAAATCAACCTCCTTTTTTCCCTATTTATTTGATAAGATGCCGGAAGCTCGCAAGTTAAGATAGAATAGATGGAAAATCTTCAATCTAAAATGTCGTTTGATCTGCTCCAACGCTACCGTCTATCATCGGAGTTGATTAATGCAGTCCGGGGAAAAAAGCCTCTTCGTATCCTGGATGCCGGCAGCCGGATAGGGTATTTGAAGAGTTTCCTGCCGGAAGATGTTATTGTTAATCTGGATATTGGCTTTTTCTCGGGGTATTCCCAACTGGTAGGGGATGTTTTGAGTCTGCCTTTTTCGTCGGAAGCATTTGAGTTTTCTCTCTCACTTGACGTACTCGAGCACGTTGAGCCCTCCTCCCGCCGTGATCTTCTCAATGAGATGGCCCGGGTCAGTCGGGATTTTTTCATTGTGGGCGCTCCTTTTAAGGAAGAGCAAGTTGAAGAGGCCGAGAAGTTGGCCAATGATTTTTTTCTAAAAGTTAGCGGAGCCGAGAATGAATTTTTGTCCGAGCATATCCATTTCGGCTTGCCGGAGCTTGATAAAGTTATAAACTGGGTGGAGGATTCAAAGTTTCAAGCTGTCGTATTACCCAATAATTATCTGCCTCGCTGGCTGATAATGATATGTCTGAATGCCTACCTGTCGCACCTTCCGCGGGCCGGAGATCTGGTTAATTTAATTAATTCACTCTATGACCGGCAGTTTGCGGAGTTTGACAATTGTCTCCCTGCCTATCGCCATTTAGTACTTGTCAGCAAGTCGGGAAGTCTGCCGGCAGAGAAGATTCGTCGCCGCTTCACCTCTCCACCATTGCCCCGGGATTTTCATCGGCGGGCCTGGGATTTTGCCCATCGTCTTTTAGATGAGTTATCCGCTCATCATGAAAGGGTGCTGCTCACGCTCCGGGAAGAAAAGAATAAGCTTGAGAAGGAGTTATATGAAGAGCAAGAGAGATATATCAGGACCCGGATGGAATTAGAGGGGATCAAAGGGACTTTTGCATATAAACTCTATCAAAAAACCATTGGTCGCATTTTTAATAGATCAGTCAATCCATGATTACTGAAAAAAGTTCAGTGCGCCGGCCCCTCCTCTTTCAGAACGATGAGCAGTTTACGTAATCTTATCTATAAGATGAACCACTCAGCCAGGGTCCGAGATATTCGCGCAGCCTCCCCTCCAGCGAGATGGCCTTGAATTCATTGAGCCTTCGATACTGCCCCTCGATGATCTCCCGGCGGAAGGCCGGATCATTACAGAGGAGTGCTGCCATCTCGGCAATCTCGGGGTAATTCTTCTTCCGGATCAGGACCCCGGCGCCGCTCAGGGTATCGGGAACGGCGGCGGCGGCGTAGGCCATGACCGGGATGCCGAAATGCATCGCCTCCATTAGAGGCATGCAGAACCCCTCATGCTCGCTCAGGCAGAGATAGACCGAGGCCAACTTGAAGTAGGCGAGGAGTTCGGCGTTGGTGACGTGACCGGTAAAGACGACGTCCTTAAGTTCAAGTTCCTGGATGATCGATCTCAGGTAACGGAGATAGGTCTCGCTTCCCTTGTGGAAGCCGACCAGGAAGAGCCGGGCTCTGGGCTGGAGCAGATTTTTGTAATAAAAGAATACCTGGAGAAGGTCCTCGAACCTCTTGTTGGGAACAATCCGCCCGACGAAGAGGAGGTTTCCTTCTCCGGCCCGATGCTTGAGAAGAACGCTTCGGGACGGTTTCTCGGAAAGTGTAGACCAGTCGTTGATCAGGGGGATCACTCCGGTCCGGGAGAAGCCGGCCTCCTCCAACTCTCGCCGGTTGTACTCTGAGACCCCCAGGGCAAGGTTGGTCACCCCGGCCAATTCTTTGAGCTGCTCACGTCCCTCCCGGAGGAAGGCGGCTGTCCCGGGGAGGATAACGGCGAAGTATCTCGCGGGGGTAACGTTGTGATAGATGACAACCCTGGTATCGGGGACGGTCCGGAAATAACCGGTGACGGCGGAGCCGATCGAGAAATGATAGATCAGGATATTCCCCTTCGAGCTGCACTCCCGGTGCTCGCTGACCGGCCGGCAGAGATGGCGCGACCGGTCATCGACATTGGAAGGCTCGACAAAGATATCGGACCCGCACCCCCAGCTCCGGAAGAGCTTCTGGAGCTCGAGCGCGTAGTTGCTGATCGCGTCCCCCGGCATGAAGCCGGCCAGTATCTGATCTATTCTCATCTTCTTAAGTTCGGAGTTGGAAGTGACTAAAGTTCGAAGTTGGATTTCGTCATTTTATTTATACCTTCTTCCAGCCGGTCCAGAACCTCTTCCCAGGTAAAGTTTTTCTCGACGTAACGTCGGCCGTTCTCCCCCATCAGATTCGTCCGGTCGGGATGATCGAGGAAGTAGAGAAGGCATTCTTCAAACTCATAGTAATCACGAAAATACAGCCCCCCCTGCGAGCGGAGACAGTGATCCCGGGTGACCGGGCAGAAGGCATTGACCAGGGCGGGCTTCCCGGCCCGCCAGGACTCCAGCAGGACGATCGAGAAGCTCTCGTTGGTCGACGGCTGGCAGAAGATCTCCGAGGCGGCGTAGCAGTTCCACTTCTCCTCCACCGGGAGGTAACCAAGGTCCCGGGTCCATCTCCTGGCCTCCTGGTCCAGGGAGACATCTCCGGTTCCCATCAAGAGGAGCTTCAGGTCGGTTCCCTGATGCTGTTTGAAGAGACGGAAATATTCGATCAGCAGCCCTGTATTCTTCCCCCCCTCCCGCCGCCCGGCGTAGAGGAGATAGGGCGAGTCGATCGCAAATTTCTCGCGGAAGCTCTCCGGCCGGAGTTGGCCCGGGAGTTCTATCCCCATACCGACCCGGCAACTCCTCTCCCGGTCGATGGCAAAGATCCGATGAGCCAGAGCCTGCTCCGATGCGCTGTTGAAGAAGACACCCCCCGCCTGCGAGAATAGATCCTGGAAGATCTTCAGATAGGCGTACGGCTCATCATGGAGACAGGGAACCAAGATTGATCTTTCGGGCGCGATCTTCATGCCCCGGTAGGTGATTCCGAAGAGATAGGGAGCGAAGATGAAGAGATCGAACTCATCGCGGTGCTGATCGATGAAATCGCAGAGCGATTCACTCCGGGCCACGGCGTCGATCCATTCTTCCTCCTGGGCCCGGGTCAACGGCTGGCCGTGGATGATCTTCTCCCCGAAGAAATCCTGCTTCTCGCGGTCGTGGGAAGTGATCTCAAATCGCCGGACCTTGATCCCGTTGACGGTCACTTCCCCCGGAGGAAGTTCGTTCTTCCAGGTAGTGTGGTCCCGGGCACAGGTGGTCAGCACTTCGGAGCGGTGACCCCGGTCACGCATCCGTTCCGCCCAGCTCTGGATCAGGTTCTCAGCCCCACCGGCCGCCCCCGCCGCGTAGCGCGGGCAGACGTAGGCGATCTTCCAGTGTTGTTTCATAAAAATAATTACAATTCAGACCGGATTAACCCCGATTTATCAGGGTTAATCCTGTCTAAGATGGCCGATCTTCTCTTCCAGGGCGGCCAGTCTTCGCTCGTATTTTGCGTCCAGCCCCTGGACGATGCTAGCCATCCGGGCGTTGTAGTCTTTCTGCTGGGAGAAGAGGCGGAAGGTATAGAATTTCAACAGCTTCCAGATAACTTTTTTCAGCCAGACGGCCGGCCGGCCGATGAGAAAGGTCTTGCTGTAGATCTCGAAGTCGCCAAGATCAACATCCGCCGCCCGCCAGATGGTCTTCAGATAGTAATTAAGGTAGGCGTCGTCACTCCTGAGATTATTCATCTCGAGCGCGAGGGCTCCGGAGAGGTTATACCGCTCATAGATTCCCGTTCGCCGCTTTTCTTCCACCCGTTCGCAGACCCGTTCCATGATCGTCTCGACGTCAACCCCGGATGTGTTAATCTCAAATACCTCATTTTTCATATCAATCTTCTCCAGATGTCTTGGGGTCAAACCTTGATTTAGCATTTAACGCCTCCTGCTCCCCCATCATCCAGGTGACTGGGATACTGAAGACCCCTTCTCCCCGGAAGGAAGAGAGCACGGTGAAGGGATAAAAATATTCCTGTCGGTGATAATTGGTGAGATGATCTTGTGAGTGGATCGAGAGAGAGAGGTAATAGTCGCCGGTCAGGAGAGGGAGTGAGGCGAGGCGGAATCTCAACCGCCCCCACCCTTCGATTGAGGGGATCCGATAATCGCCGATCTGGGTGTTGCTCCCGAAGCAGAGTACTCGATCGGCGTCATGGATGGCAAAGCCGAAGACGGGATATTCGATCCGCTCTTTCGAGAAGAAGTCGATTGTAACGTTCAGGTCGTCACCCGCCCTAAGATTAGCGGTCGGTTTCCCCCGGCCGTCAGTCAGGGTGACAGACTTGATCTCCACCTCCCGGCTCCCCCATTCGTGGGTAACGCCAAGCCCGGCCCCTCCCTGAATAAGTTGAGCCTGGACGTCCTCAATGTAGCGGTTGATGACTTGATCGGTCGTTCCCTGGCGGACTACTTCTCCCGCCCGGAGGTAGATCACCTGATCGCAGAAGTTCCGGATTAAATTCATGTCGTGGGAGACGACGACGATCGTCTTCCCCCTCGACTTGAACTCCCGCATCCGTTCTCCGCTCTTCTTCTGAAAGGCTTCGTCGCCCACCGACAGAACCTCATCGACCAGGAGGATCTCCGGATCGGCGGCCACCGCCACCGAGAACCCGAGACGGACGGACATCCCGGAGGAGTAGAACCGGAGCGGGGTCTCGATGAACTGCCCCAAACCCGAAAACTCAACGATCCGGTCGAACTTTTCTTCGATCACGGAGCGGGGAATTCCCATAATCGCCGCGTTGAGAAAGATATTCTCTCTACCGGTCAGATCGGGATGAAACCCGGCCCCCAGTTCCAGGAGGCAGCTTACCTGGCCCCGAACTTCGAGCGAGCCGATGGTCGGAACCATGGTTCGGGCCAGGATCGAGAGGAGTGTCGTCTTCCCCGACCCGTTGGGGCCGATCACGCCTATCGTCTCGCCCTCTCCGATTGAGAAAGAGATATTTTTCAACGCCCAGAAATCGTCCCGGGTCTCCCGGTGAAGGATCCGGTCAATGAGGGTCGCCTTGAGGGACTGTCCCTTGGCATGCCGGAGCCGGAACTTCTTCCCCAGATTTTTGACTTGAATTACGTTCATAATAACTATTACTCCATTATTATCGGACCGTATTACCCGCGACCAGAGTCGGAGTTTTCCCCTCTTACTCCCGTTTCAGGTTCTTTTTGAAGCGACGAGATACCACGATATCGAGGAGTTTTGGTTATTTTAGTGGCCGGACAAAAATCATCGATGATCAGATTTTTTATTATGAGGAGAAGAGCCGTAAGATAGATGGGGATGAGTTCACCATAGTCCCTAACTTCATGAATATTGCATCCATAAAGGATCGCGGCCAAAAAGGGAATGGTCACCAGGAGGGATCGGCGTACGAATAAGTTTCCGATTCGATTTTGTAAAAGCAGAACCGGGATCCATATATATCCCAAGATACTCAGCATTAAGGGGTATGGCCCGAAAGCATACGCCCGACCCGTGAGTAACCTGAAGTTCTCATGAAACTGACAGATTGTATCCCTCCCGGGATTATCCCGGTACAGCCATTGTAAAGAGATAATAATAATACACCAAATCACGAATTGAGAGACACAGTGCAACATGATGGTCCGCAACCTATCTTTTCCCCAGGCGGTAAAAAGGTAAACAAAGGTGAGGAAACAGGCGGTTTCCCGATTGAGGGTCGCGGCGATAAATAACGGGTAATAAAAAAACCACTGGCGCTTGTAAAGAAATATTAGGCCCAGAGTGAATAGGAGCACCAAAGGAATGTCATAGGGATACCAAATATTAAGCCGGTCAGGCAATATAAAGGTGAAAACTAGTGGATAAAAAATTGAAAATGAGAGGATGATGTTCGTCTTCAACTTCCGGAAAAAGAATGAAAGGTAGTAACGGAATACGATCACTAGGCAAAATGTCGAGAGAATTTCGATGAGAGCGAAAAGATTAACAGCAGGGGTCCACAGTAACCGTTGATGATCGACGAAACGTCGCATGCCAACAGTGTCGAATACAGGTAATGGGAGATCGAAATGGGAAAGACCCCGGACGATCCAGGGGACTAGAACCCGACACTGCCATGGCCGGCGGGCAGTACCCTGCAAAAGATCATCCATGCGTGCAACGTAGATCATGTAAGTATGAGAAAACCTCAATTCGACGAAGTAGTAAGAAGCCGTGAGTACCAGCAGTAAGAAGAGGAAGAAGAAACCAATGTTTTTGGAACGGGACATATTGAAGAGGGGCGTTGGCATATGGGTTATCTTCAGTTTCAATTATAATGTATGTTCCAATCAAGGTTACGAAGTTTTAAAGTCAAGCAATAAATTTAAGAGTGATTTCTTATCGTTAATTTCTTTGTGTCGTAATAATCACAATTCATCGGCAAAGTATGGTTCCTTCTTAAGAAAGATCAGAGTGCCCGCAATCAGGATTACCGGCGAGAGGAGCAGGGAGAGGAAGAAGAATGGGCTAAATGGTACGGGAATACCGAGGAAGGCATACCGGTAACAGGTCACGATTGAGGCCATTGGATTGATGATGTAGAGATTGAAGACCCAGGGCCCGATGGCTCCCGTCTTCTCCCGTACCAGGTTAAGTGGGTACATAATAGGGCTGAGGAAGAACCAGGCCAGGAGGATAATGGACATGATGTGTTCGATGTCTTTGAAGTAGACATTGAGACAGGAGAAGAAGTTGGAAAGACCCAGAATCAGCGCGGTCTGGAGCAGAACAATCAGCGGCAAGAGGAGGAGACCCGGACCTATTACAAGATGGTAAGATGGAGTAACGATGGTATATATAAACAGGAAGACGACCAGGACGACCAGTGAGAGGAGGAAGTTAACCAAGTTAGCCAGGACCATGGAGAGAGGGAAGACGTATTTCGGGGAGTAGGTCCGCTTGATCAGAGATGGGTAGCCCGTGATGGCATTGACCGAGTCGGAGAGACACATGACGAAGAACTGCCAGACCAGGATCCCGACCAGCAGCTGGGGAAGATCGATCGGAATCTTCAGAAGCGTGATAAAGACGAAATAAATCACCATCATGAAGAGGGGACTTATCATCGTCCAGAAGAAACCCAGCGTTGAGCCCTTATAGCGGATCCTCAGATTGCGGAGAACCAGATTCCGGATCAGGTCCTTCCAATCGGATATATTGCGTAGTTGGCTGAACATAGTCGGTCCTTATTTTTTGATCCGCATCATACCTTGCCTCTTTTGAAAATCAAAGCGGGATTTCCTGATGTAATGCTTCTCCGCTCGGTCCTGGCGCCGGCGGCAAGAGGCGCCGGATGACCTGACCCCACTTCTCCCGGTAGGGAAACTGCTGGAAGTATTCAAGACGCCGGTCCTGGGCCCCAAGGATCTTGTCGCGGAGATCGCGGTCGGTCAGGATCCGGTGAATCAAGCTGGCAATCTCGAACGACCGCTTCTCTCGAAGCAGGATTCCGGCGGAGCCCAGGGTGAAGCCGACCGCTCCCGCTTCGAAGGCCACTACCGGCAGACGGTAGAAGAGCGACTCCACCAGGGGCACCCCCAGTCCTTCATGTTCACTCAGACAGAGAAAGAGCGAAGAGACCCGGTAAAAGGACCGCAGCGCCTCCCGGCTGACCTTGCCGGTGAAGACCACTTCTGAAAGCTTGAGATCCCGGCTCCGCTTCAGCAGCGCCCTGGTATAGACCGGAAAGCGCCGGTCTTCCCCGACCAGGATAAGCCGGGAGTTTTGATTAAAATAATTTTGATAGTAATGAAAGGCACTCAGAATATCTTCCTGTTTCTTGTTGGGAGCGACCCTTCCCACAAAGAGAAGATTGGTACGGCCGTCCCGGTATCTCTGAATGACAGATTCATCGGAGGGCCCGTTTAAACGGTCCCAGTCGAAGATCAGCGGGATGACCTCCGGTTCCGGATATCCCAGCTCGAGCAGCTCCCGGGCGTTGAAGGGGGAGTCGGCCAGGGCGGACGAGACCACTCCCGCCATTCTCGAAAGTCCCCTCCGCGCCTGATGGGCCAGATAAGCGATCTCCCGGTCCCAGGGCGTGAAGAACCGGGCCGGGGTGATGTTGTGATGGATCAGGAGCTTTCGGTCGGGGCAGCCGATAAAGTAATCAGCCAGGGGAGAGCCGATCGCAGTGTGGAAGATGAGGACGTTATCGGGACGGCTGAAACGCCGGTGTTCCCGGTAGGAGAAAACCTCAGCTTCTTGCCCGGGTCGGGTCTCATAGACGAAGATCCGGGAGTCGAATCCCTTCTCCCGGAGAAAATTCCGGAGGGTAAGGGCGTAATTCCCAATCGCGTCCTCCTCCTCAATCACCGGCACCAGTTGATGTACACCCGGGGTTTCTCTTGTCAAACCTTGATTTAGCATTTTTTATTGCTTGCTTTCCTCGCACTTCTTTTATTACGAACTTTTACGATCTGTTCCCATTCCGGAAGATATGCGTTCAACATGCTTTTGAAAAGTTTCCCATGATTAGGGATTCGCAGGTGCAAAAGCTCATGGACTATTACATAGTCCCGAAATTTTTGCGGCTCATGGATAAGGTCGATATTAAAACTCACCCAGCCTTTAGAGGAACATGAGGCCCACTTCTGAACCATCCGCTGAACTCTAATCTGTTTCGGTTCTACTTTGATAATGTTAATCCATCGCTCAACTTCAGCCTTGAGCTGTTTCTTCTCCCGGAGAAGGCGATTCGACATCTGTTTCGAACTTTTCATTTCCTGCGCAACTTGAGTAACTTTTCCGCTATGGGTACCATCGCATCTTTTCCTGTTACTGGAATCAGCAACTTATAAAGTTCCGCCTTTAGTTGTCTCAGTTCCGCTTTGTTGAAATTGTAATTAGGAAATCTTAGAAAAATGCCGTTAATCGGGGAGGCAAGTTCATCGGCTTCTACGATATTCTCTTGTTTTAGGATCCAATAAACAGAAAACGTATTTATATCAAATCCGGTCTGCTTTTGTTGCCGGCGCGCTTCAATAATCTCATTTATCAATTCTTCGATCTTACGGAGTGCAGCCTGGGTCGATATTTGCTGTTCATCAAACGCTTCCCGGATCGTTTCCGCCCTTTCTCCGATTGATCTCAAGTATGGACTCTCTTCTCCTTCGTCGGTTACCGTCTCACCGATACTATTAATCAGATTGATGACCTTGTTGGTATCTGATGTGTCGGCTTTTTTAAGCGCCTTGATGGTGTGCTCGTCAATTCTTACCATCGTTGTCGTTGTTTCTAAGCCCCAGACCTGAGCCTTCTCTCTAACCAGGTTCTCGGTTTTTCTGGCCAACTCTCCATGCAAGATTGATTTTTCTCTAAAGGCGTTTCGGATGATCCGGCAAAGAACAGTCAATAGTCCATAGTCTTTAATGTAATCCCGAAGAACAGGGGATGGGGAAAGGATTTCATAAAGCGTTTCAACTTCCTTATAGAATGAATAAAATGCTTCTCTTTTATATTTGTCTATAAAATCATCGATCGCCCTCTCAACCGTCTTGTCGTCCACCGGGCCGCGAGCTATCGACAAATATCGCCGGGTCGGCCCGGTCATAAGTTCGATAAAACGGGTTTGCAGGACTTCCAGATTTTGAATGACACCGCTTACGACATCCGAATCAAACGCCAGGGCCTTCTCCAATTTTTCAAATATCCCCACAAAATCCACTATCAGGCCGCAGGGCTTTTTGACTTTCCCCTTAATTTCATAAGGACGATTTACCCGCGCGATGGCTTGAAGAAGTACGTGATCGCGCATTGGCTTATCGAGATACATACAATACAAAATGGGGGCATCATAACCGGTTAAAAGTTTATCGGTAACAATAAAAATCTTCGGCTCATTTTGAGATTTTATAAAAAGTTTTCTCGCGCGTTTTCCCTGTTCTTTGGTCTGCTGGTGTTTGTATACAAGAGGATATCTCTCACTGTCGTGCTGAGATGGTGTGTAAATAGCCCTGGAATAATCCGGGGGAAGCAATCTATCCAGGGCCTCTTTGTAAAGCGCGCAGGCTTCCCGGTCCACTCCCACCAGAAAAGCCTTATAACCGAGAGGCTCAACCGTTTCCCGGAAATGCCGGGCTACGAATTGGGCGACTTTTTGGATCCGATCCGCAGATTTTAAAAACCCCTTGAGTTTAACGGCTCGATCCAGAATTTTATTTAAATCTTCTACGTCACTCACTCCTTCCGCCTCGACCAGACTGAGGAATTCCGTTTCTAATTCTTCCCGGGGGACTCTGATCTCATTAGGGGCCAGCGTATAATTAATCGGGAGGGTGGTTCCATCTTTAATGGATTCAGCGATGGGATACTTGTCAAGATAGCCTTTCTCGTCTTCCTTCCCGAAGATTTTAAAAGTTCCTTTCCCGTAAGCGGTTTTATCTATCGGGGTCCCGGTAAAGCCAATCAGAGTAGCTTTCGGCAAAGCGGCCACCAGGTAATTACCTAGATCGCCCCCCATCGAACGGTGAGCTTCATCTATAAGAACAAAGACATTTTTGCGGGTGCATATATCTTCAGGGATCCCGTCAAATTTATGGATCATGGAGATAATCAACCCCCGAAAATCACTTCCGAGCAATTCCCGGAGTCGCGCCTTGCTGGAAGCCAGTTCAATCGCGATATCCCGGGCCGTTAATTCACCTAAAATACTTTCCACCCAACCGGAAAGCTGGCCTTCCAGCTCATTACGATCGATCATTAAAATAACCGTCGCTTCCCCAAAGACGTCCTTATTCTCCAGAATCTGCCGAGCGGCCGTAATCATGGTAAAGGTCTTCCCGGAGCCCTGTGTATGCCAGACCAGACCGGTCTTCCTTTCCGCATCGGCGCAACGATCTATTACTTTATCAACCACCCGGCATTGATGCTGTCTCAGGATCGTCTTTTGCAGTTCATCTTCTTTGATAAAAAATAAGATCCATTCCTTGAGCATCTTCAATAAATGTTCTCGATTGAAGAATCGTTTTATTTTTTTCTCAAAGTTGCCGGCTTCTTCGTCCTTCCAGTTGAATATGTTCTGTCGTTTAAGATTCCAGGTGACTCCATAATAAAAATCGATGATATGAGTAACATCAAATACCTGGGGGCAGGTCAGCATCTCCGGAGTTTCATGGTGATACTCACTGATCTGGAGGAGCGCCTTGTCCATCCCGTCGGTTTGGGCAGCGCTCTTGGTCTCCACAATGGCGACGGGCATTCCGTTGATAAGAAAGATTACGTCGGCGCGGTTCGTCTCCCGACCGTTGGTATACTGCCACTCATCGGTGACGTGAAAGGCGTTTCGATCAGGATTTATGTAATCTATCAGCGTTACATTGCGTCGCCGCTTTTCGTTGTCATCGTAGATGCTCTGTTCCCCCCTCAGCCAGGCGAGGATCTCCGCGTTGCCCTCGATGTTGTTCCGCACCGACTCAATCCGATTGATTACTTCATTCGCGTTATCAGCTGTGATCAATCCCGGATTTAATTCAACCAGTTTCTCTTCCAGAATCCGGTTAAAGAGCAGCCCCCCTTCGCCCTTGCGCAGGGAGAGCGCCTCGGCAGGTGAAAGATACTTCCATCCCACCTCTACCGCATATTTAATAAGCGGATTTTGAACTGTGGCTGATTCTGTTCCTAAGGTTGCTGACATTGATTATTTCCAATTATATTAACTGATCCAATCGTTTCTTCCCTGCGGGCAACGAACGGATTTCTCCCCAAAAAGCGCTATGCCGCGGGAATTCTTCTTTTACTTTTTTCAGCAAAGCTTCTCCCTCCTTCTTCTGGCCGGCCGATTCCAGCGCTTCGATGCAACCGATAAGAACACGGGCCGCCCGCTCATAGGCATTACGGTGTTTTTTCGATACGATGGCGCAAACCCGTTTCAGAGCAATAGATTTAGCGGCTTTTAAAAATTCCCGGCGCTGTTCAGGTGTTACGGGATAGCGTTGAAGGCTTATAAAAAGCAAGTCACTGAGTCTCTTATATCCTGCCGGCACTTTTATAATTTCTCCCTGTAGATCCAACACTAATTCGTCCCGTTCCAGAGCATCTAACCCGGAGAAAAAGCCGGCCATAACTGACCGGGCTTCGGGCTTATCCCCCCCGCTCCCCGCTAACAGAAGAAAAGGATAAACAACCGGGCCCGGGTGTTGGGGGTTACTCCAACCTAAGGGTTTTGTTTTGGATAGAGTGGTTACCGGTGTTTCGTATTCACCAGCCAGGAGTTGAAGAATGGCGGTTAAACGTTTATTCGGTCTTGCTACGCTTTCCTTATACCATTTCCATTCATCATGTAAGCGCCTGTCTATCTCATCATTGTCCGGGTTCCCCGCGCCGCAAAGGAGCATTAATCGCTTGATAGTTGGATCCGACCGCCAGGCGCGACGGCGGCCGGTAATGCACAACTCTCCATCCCCGGCTTCGATTGCCAGCTCCGCCAACTGATCGGCCAGCATCGCTCTCTTGACCGGATCTATAATCCGGTTTACTCCTGTTCCGGCGGCGGCAATGGCTTCCTCCGGTTTCTCTTCCTTAATTAAAGTCAGAACCAGGTCAAAATAAGCTTCCGGGTGGCGATCACCTTCTTCTTCCGCGAGCCGGGCCAGGCCATCTGTCCCTTCCAGGAGGACGACGGCTTCCCGGAGTAACCAGGGAAATAATTTGTCCCAGCCATAATCGTTTTCGGGGCTCTCTTCCCTAAGAGCTCGCAGCCATTCCGGGAGAAACGCGTTCAAAGCCTTAAGTGTTTTATCATCAGCTTCAATAATAGCCCGCAGGCCGACCCGGGAAGAACCCGTGTATTTCAATGCGTGTATTTCATTCAGAAGACAGGCCACGCGTTTGTCAGGAGTCGCCGTCTCATAGAGCGAACAGAGATACCGGGCCTTGGCTTCGTCCACGTCGGTTGCAACCATGGATTCCGGAGGCACGGGACCGCTAAATGTCCCGCTCTCCTCTTTCAGTTCGAAAGCATGCAAGAGAAGACCATACGCCTCCATGGCCAGGGAGCGGTTCCCGCTGAGGAAAACTTCCGCCGCCCGTTCAAACAGGTCATCCATCTCAACTGTCCAGGTCTCATCACCAAAAGCGCGTTCGTCGCCGATTTCAGGGTCGTATCCCCACCCATCGCAATACTCCCCTTTCTCCAGATCTTTAATGAACGCATTAATATCAGATATGAGTTCAGGATCATCCACCGGTTCCGTTACTGACTCATCGGACCCAGCGAAGATAGCCAGAAAGTTCTCCCTTTCCTTCGGGGCCAGCTCTCTTGCATGCCGCAATAGAGCCTTCATTAATTGATCCAGTGTAAGAGAAATTAATCTTTCTCCCAATTTTTTCAGGAAAGGACCCAGAGCAAGCGGCTCTTCCGAACTAATTTTTTTAGCGCTCATTGATATTTAATTTCGTTTATTTTGCTGTACCTTCCCGGATTTGCGCTTTAGGCAGGTGTATAATTCCATGCATAGACGGAGGTTATGGCTATTGCGTCTAAATTATTGCGTCAAAAAGCGCTTATTAACGCAATCTGCCGCAATTTCCTATAGGAGTTCCCAATGTCCTCCTCTTGTTTTTCCAGTCAACCTTACTCTTCCTTCTTTCTTTAGCTCCCTTAGCAATCCATATATCTGATGTCGAGTCAATGATGGAAGGACTTGCTTAAACTCAGCGAGTGTCCCCTTGTGAAAATGCTTTAAGTGTTTGATAATTAATTCCTTGTTGGTTTCACGATCTAAGCCTCTGCGGGTTGTATAATCTCCACGTTTCTTCATTAAGATGTAGAAGCGCTTGGAGAGAATGTGACGCGTACCGCGTCCTCGCCCAGTTTTTTCAATCACTCCGCAATTCAGCAAATGCTGTAATCTAAGAGTTAGGTTTTCAGGTAATTTCATCTCCTGTCGGAGATAATGGAGGGTGAGAAAATCTTCTACTGTGAATGACTTCTGTGTTTCGTCCCCGATTTTTTCCAAGAAACGAAGAAACTCTTGGTCCTGAATAGCTCCATTTAGTGTCAAAAATACCCAGTAATTATCTGTTCCTGTGAAATCAGGCAGGGGTTTCGACTCACGGCAACAGGCCGTATATATTTTATCGAATCCCTGCCCGGCCCGTTCAACAAGACCAGCTTTCGCGAGCGCTTCGGCGATGATTCTATTCCGTGGATGTTGCCGATAAAGCAGATTTTCTTCGCTTATTCCCTCGGGGAAGCCGCCGGGGCTTTCAATTACAATTCGCTTTGGATATTGCCGTATAAAAACAGATCCCTGATGCCGATAATCTCGATGACATGCTGCGTTAAGGATAGCTTCTCGAACCACCTCTTCATTGAATGTTGGAATATCCAGTAAAAATAATCCATCCCGGAAATGTTGAATATCATTTCTCAGATTGATTAATTCCCAGAGCCTGTCGTGAAAGAGGAAGAACCCCTCTCTGAATTCGACCCGCTGTTGGGAGTCGATGGAAGCATCTCTCGACCGGTATTCAAAAATAACTTCAGCATTGGGCAAAAGCCGGGCTAATGATTTTTTTCGTCCCATAAGAATTAAAGCTGCATAACTGATACCAGCGTTGCTAATCAGCTCCACATCGCAAAGAAGCTGTTCATCGGATATTTTCTCCAAGTCACGATTGCCGGATTTTATAACCCAGCGTTTTCTGAATTCCGTTATAGCGTCGGGATCAAGATCTTCAATAGAAGAATAGGGACAAATTTCATGTGAGAAGTCAGGACCCGTCTCATTGAAAATACGCCTTAGCATATCCGGCAACATGGGAACAAGATCCTCTCCGCGACGCATCCAATACGCTCCTTTGTATTGGAGAGGCGTACCCAGAGGTCGTGAGGGAACATGAAAGATCAAGACGCGTCCATCCGGATGCCGGATTTCTTCCGCATCTATTCTGAGATGCAGGCGCTCAATCAATCCGGATTTTGTCCTCTGAAGATTCGAAAAAGCTAAGGTGCCAACCACCCGCCTTGGCCGTTTATTGGTGATCCCGAGGATCATCCGGCCGCCACCTTCATTAGCCAGAGCACAGCAATACTTCACAAGCCTTTCGAAGTCGAACCTCTGTTTCGCTTCCTTAAACTCCAGATGCTCATCCTCGGAAGACCAGTGCATCAGTTGCTGAAGCAGATTTGATGTGTTCAAGCTTCCACCTCCGAAAGATCAATATCCAAATCCTTCACCCGGATTTCGCCGGTCATCAGTTGATTCAGCATTGTTTTAAAAAGGCTCTGTAAAGCTGATTTCTTGGATTCGTGAAGTTCTATTTTTTTATCCATGGTTTGTAAAATGTAGGCAATCTCCTTTTGCTCAACTTTATCGTGCGTAGTAATAATAGATATCTCTGCAAATTTGCCTTTGCTCAGTATTGGTACAGGACTCGGCGAGGCAAATGAAGAAACATGTGCTGATTTGTAATTCAGAATGTATGTCACAAAGAATGGATCATATTGATCATTAGTAACTATGGCGTTGATTTGCTGGTTGCTTGCTGCTTTTTCGACGACCGTAATACCGACTTTGCCAATAGTTGAACCTATGCAAACGAAACAAACAGTGTGTTTAGAAAGTATGCGTGACACTTCCAAGCCCTTCTCCGAAATCTCTTTCTCCGTGCAATAAATCTTAGTCGTTTCGCCTATATCATTGGGTGCAATAAATTGATACCCTCCCCCCTGGTAATACTCAGGTTTTTTCGTTGGAGGCGTGGTTCCCGTAATAATTTCACCAAGATCATTTATTTTAGCAATTTCCCAGCTCTCCGGTATCTCGCCGATTTCGGTCATCTTTGTTTTTTCGCCGTGGAGGCCACGCGTAAAAACAAACTGCATGGTAGACTTTTTCAAATTGCGCAGCGACCGGAGGATTTTTTCCTGCATCTCAATCGTCCGCTGAATCCTCAACAACACCGTCGCGATCTTTTTCTGCTCAGGTAGAGGGGGAAGATTTATTGTCTTTTCTTTCAGCAATCGGTAATGACGGCTATATCCACGACTATGAATATCAAGGCTTTTCAGATGGAAAAAAAAGTATAGTGGATTGATGTCTTCCTTGGCCTTTAGTAGTTTTGTTCCATCGGCGCCAAGAGCAAATGGAAAATCCACCCATTTAAACACCCGAGTATGATCGCCGAAGATCACATAAGGAAGCCCTTCACGTATCACTGCTTTTTCATCGTTTGTCCACCCAGCAATCAAGTCTTGACCTTGATCAACTATAGGATATTTACCTTCAGATAGATAAAAGTTGGCCTGTACCTGATTTTTACGTTCCACACGAACAGGTTCTATACAGTCCGAGAATGTTTCCTTTTTCCACTCCAATTTCATCGTCTATGTTTCAGTATATCGAGTATTTTTCCCGATAAAAGACGGACATAAGCCGACCAGGGGAGAGGGAAGTACTTTCCGATTTGCGGAAGGGGAGATTTGGCAGACGGCGTCTGCGATATTTCATAACTTATTGGCAACTCGGTTGATATCGATTTCGCAGACAGTGTCTGCGAAATCGGCCAGGTTAGATAAAACCTTCGCATCAATTCCAAGTTGCGTTCGGAAAAGCCTTTACCAAATTGTATCGTTAGATCGTTTGACAGCCTTTTGAGCAACGCTATCCCATACGCTGCCCTCCTTTTGCCGCTTTGCTCAAATTCGACAATCCGTCGACCGATTTCCCAATAAGTCGCCGTCATAATAGCATCGACTGTGCGGACAGAGGTGTGTCTCGCTTCATCGATCAGCTTGATAACACTTTTTAAAACTGAATCATAACCAGATAAAGTCCGTTTTCGGGCTCGGGTTATTTCTTTCTTCTTTTTCATAACATTGACTATTTTTCAATCAGGTTTGTTATAAGATCGATGACAAAATAGTATTATCAACCGGTCACGGATTGTGACCGGTTGTTTCCGTAAAGGAAACAGGTCACAATCTATCCCAAACTGAATTTATCAGAAGCAGCAAATCAGAATTACGCAACGCTGTCGCGTATTTCTCCGGCAACATTCCACGAATAGAGATTTATTCGTTATAATAGATAACCCCATCAGAGGCCCCGGTACCAGGGCTGATCCTCGGGGAGCAATTAACCATTCATTTAAATCCCATCTGTTGGAATACCTTCTTTAAATCCGCGTCAATATCTTTCGCCTGTGCTTCCAGTTCATTGAGTTCTTTCAGAATCTCCGGGATCGGGCGATAGACGATCTTCTCGCTGATATCCACATAGCGGGACGGTGAGAGGTTATAGTCATTCTCGGCCGCTTCCGCATTTGTGATCACCCTGACAAATCTCTCGACGTCCTCTCCTTTGATAAACGCATTTGCGATTTTCCGGATATTTTCATCAGGAATATAGTTCTTGGGCCGTCCTTTTTTGAACTCCCGGCCGGCATTGATGAGAACGATTTTGCCTTTACGCTTAGCAGACTTTGCTTTGTTGAACAAGATGATGATCCCGGCCGCGGTTGTATTGTAAAAGAGATTGTCGGGCAATAGAATTACCCCTTCGATGAAGTCATGTTCCACAAACCACTTCCGGATTATTTTTTCTCTATCCTGTTGCTTGCTTCCGCTGCCGCGCGTCACTGCCCCGGTATCAAGGACTACAGCAGCCCGGCCGGTGGAATGTAACGACGCGACCGTATGTTGCAGCCAGGCCAAATCCGCTTTTCCGGCGGTAATACCGCCATGTGATTCAAAGCGATCGAATGGATCGTTATCATAGACTGAACGGTCGAAGGGTTGATTCCACATTGGATTGGCAACCACTATATCGAATTTCTTGAGACGAGAATCCGATTCCCGGAACTTCGGGTTGGTCATGGAATTGCCCCGAACAATCTCCCCTTCCATATCATGAATAACCATGTTCATCCGGGCAATCGCATAACTCGAACCGGTCAACTCCTGACCGAAGAGTTCAAGAGGGCGGTTGATTTTGATTTCACGCTCCTGGAGAGCCAGTTCGCACTTGATTAACAATCCCGCTGAACCACAGGCATAATCATAGACTTCTTCACCCTGTCCCGGCAGAATCATATACGCGATAAGCCACCCCACTTCAGTTGGGGTAAAGAATTCTCCGGCGCTCTGACCGGAACCCTCAGCAAATTTTCTCAGAAGATATTCGTAGGCGCGCCCGAGAAAATCCGGTTCAACATCATATAATCCCAGCCGGTAACGGGGATCGGATAACGTCTCTATTACGCCGGATAGAGCGGAATCGCTGATCTCCCGGACACCCCCTCGAGTTTCGTTGTAATCGATAATATCAATGACACCGCTCAGGCTCGGGTTCTCTTTTACAATCGAACGCATTGTCAGCGTTAACTGTTCCCCCATTGTCTTCGGCTTGTGGTCTTCCGGCCATTCGAACGTATCTCTTCCACTGACGACCGGCCAACGTGCTTCGGGGGGAATATAGAAACGGACCAGTGTCTTATCCGTTTCAATAATAGAAAGCGCCGTCGCCTTATCGCCATACGTCAATGATAACCGATCTACTTCACCTTCAAAAACATCCGAGAGTCGCTTGATAAAGACAAGCGGCAGGATATAGTCCTTGAACTTGGAGGCATCCTTCTCCCCCCGAATGGAGCAGGCCGCGTTCCATAACATCTGCTCCATTGATTTTGTGCTGAGAACATCATTTTTGGAGATCTTTTTTCTTTTCTTTCCGACCGGTCTTATTCCTGAGTCGGTTTTCATTGAATCAGGCTGCTCGATTTCGGTTTTCTCGATTAAATCCATTATCTTTCTTTTACTTTTACCGCGAGGCACACTCCTGGCATTCTCCCATCGGTTCAGAGTAGCAAATGAAACATTGAGCAGAGCAGCTAACTTTTCCTGTGTTAATCCCAGTTTTTCACGAAACTGGCTGATTACCAAAGGAATATCTTTATCGTCCATTTAAATTTCTCCTTTCATGTTATATACGCTATAGCATATATAACATAAGATTGGACTGATTGTAAGATATTTTAAAGAAATCTGATATGGAAGCCAAAAAGAAAGATTTGAAAATAGAAAATATATTTTAGGGGATGAGGGAACGGAGGCATTGTTGCAGATGCTCTTCGTAGTTGAACTTCTTAATCTGATCCAGGCGACGTTTCTGAGTAGCCAGGAGTTTTGTCATTAAATTTTCATCGTTTAAGATCCGGTTCAGGAGGGAGGCGATTTTTAGGGGGTTCTTCTCATTTAAAAGGACGCCCGCGCCGCCGAGGGTCTCGGGGACGGCACCGGCGGCGTAAGCCACTACCGGGATCCGGTAATAGAAACTCTCCAACAGAGGCACGCAGAACCCCTCGTGCTCGCTCAGACAGAGGAAGAGATCGGCCACCCGGTAATAGGCGCGCAATTCTTCCGGTGTGACTTTTCCGGTGATGATGACGTTTCTCAGGCCAAGTTCCTGAATCCGGCGTTTAAGAAATTTGGTGTAGTTCGGAACATTGTCCGGCCCAACCAGGATGAGGCGCGCGTCGGGACGGAAGACCACCTGGAAGTAATAGAAGACGGAGAGGATATCTTCCTGTTTCTTGTTAGGAGCCAGGCGCCCCACGAAGAGCACGTTGGCCCGGTTATCTTTTCCGTAACGTCGCAGGATAGAGGAGTCGGCGCGACCGTCAAGGCGTGTTTCATTAAGGGGAAAGGGAAGGAGTTCGACCCGGGGAAAGCCGAGGGATCGCAGCTCGGCCGCGTTGAATGAAGAGTCGGCCAGCGCCAGGTCACAGGTAGGGATAAAACCAGATAGCCCCCGTCTCCCTTTCAGGCATTCCAGGTAGGTGAAGAGGTCATATTTAAGAAAATATTCGGCGGGGGTGATGTTGTGATAGATCAGGACCTGCTTCCCGGCGGAAGAGCGGAAGAGTTCGCCGACATCGGAGTTGATCGAAGCGTGATAGAGAAGGAGATCGGCCGGTGAGTCGTCCCCCGGAAGGCGCGTGGCCGGGAGGGCCGCGGTATTACTCCCCGGGGCCGTGATCCCGGCGAATATCTCCGAGCGATATCCCCAGCGGGAGAAGATCCCCCGTAAAAGCAGCGCCATATGTCCCTGGGCGTCGGATTCGTCAAAGACACTCAGTAGTTGATGGATAGCTCCGGTCATGGTCTGGTCTGCGAATGCTCTGATTGTTCCCCCCTACCTCGGCTACTTTTTAAACTACTAATTATACTTTAATTTAATGTGATGTGTTTTTCGAATAAACTCTAATTAGTGTTTGAACGAAAAGTCCTTAATCACAGATTTTCTGTCATTGCGGGGGAGGTGCGACCGAAGCAATCTCCTTTAAAACCAGAAGAGATTGCTTCGTCGTTTGTCCCTCACTCCTCGCAATCAGACTGTGTTGCAATTGAGTTATGTCCAGCCAATAGGTGGAGACATTATCAGTTTTAGGATAATTAAATGATATCCACCCGACTATTTACATTTCTCATAGGGTAAATCCCTTTATTGTATCGAA
>JAVCDH010000082.1 GCA_030765805.1 Candidatus Euphemobacter frigidus | reverse complement strand
CGCCGCGACCGGCACGAACATATCGGGAAAGGGAAGATCGGGATGGCGGGAATGCGGAGGATTGCCCGGCATCCCGCTCTCCAAGATAAGGTTTTTATTCTGGAGACTCCGAAAGAATCGCCCGGGGACGATCCCCGAAATATCGAGCTTCTGAAGAAGTTCCGTTTGAAAAAATCCCGCCCGTCTGACTAATATAGGAGTTGATAACGACTCGAATGTTGTTAATAATGCTGTAACTGATAAATACGGGATTCTTTCTATGGAAAAGTACGATTTTAAAACGATTGAGCCGAAGTGGCAACACTGCTGGAAAAAGATGGGGCTCTTTACCGCTCGGGACTTTGACAAAGAGAAGGAGAAGTTTTATTGCCTGACGATGTACCCTTATCCCTCCGGGGTGCTTCACATGGGGCATGTCATTAACTATACCCTCGGCGATGTGATCGTGCGGTACAAGATCCTGCGGGGGTATAATGTTCTCTCCCCCATGGGCTGGGACTCGTTCGGGCTGCCGGCGGAGAACGCCGCCCGGAAACAGGCCGCGGCTGCGCGGGAGGCCGGCGAAGAACCGCTCCACCCCAATCAGTTCACCGAAGATAATATCGCCCACATGAAGAACCAGATGGACCGGGCCGGCTGGGGGTATGACTGGAGACGGGAGCTGGCTACCAGCCGCCCCGATTACTATCGCTGGACCCAGTGGCTCTTCCTTCTCTTTTATAAGCACGGACTGGCTGAGAAGAAAGTGGCGCCGGTTAACTGGTGCGAGTCTTGTGGGACAGTCCTGGCCAATGAACAGGTTATGGGAGACGGGACCTGTGAGCGCTGTGGTTCCCCGGTTGTTCAGAAGGATCTCAATCAATGGTTCTTCAAGATGAGCAGCTATGCCCAGCAGCTCCTTGACGGTCATGAGAAACTAAAGGGCAAGTGGCCTTCCCGGGTCCTCAAGATGCAGGAGGAATGGATCGGCCGTTCGGAAGGCGCCCGAACGGTCTTCACGGTCACCGAGACCGGGGAGGAACTCCCCATCTTCACTACCCGTCCGGACACTCTCTGGGGGGTAACCTTCATGTCGCTCGCTCCCGAACACCCATTGATCGAGAAGCTGGTAAAAGGCACCAAGCAGGAAGAGCGCGTAATGGCGGCGGTCCGCGGGATGCGCGCCCAGGGGACGAGCGCCCGCCAGCTGGCCGAGCTGGAGAAAGTCGGAGTCTGGACCGGGTTCCATGTCACCAATCCCGTCAACGGGGAGAAGGTCCCTCTCTGGGTGGCCAACTTCGCCCTGATGACTTACGGGACCGGGGCGGTGATGGCGGTGCCGGCCCATGATCAGCGTGACTTTGAATTTGCCCGGAAGTATGACATACCGCTCAAGGCAGTGATTCAGCCGGAAGGGGAGGAGCTGGATCCGGATAAGATGACCGAAGCTTATGTGGGCCCCGGCATCATGGTAAACTCGGGTCCATTCACCGGCCGGGTGAACACGGAGGCGATGAAAGATATCATCGCGTGGCTTTCGACGGAAGGGATCGGCGAAGGAACCGTCAACTACAAGCTTCGCGACTGGCTCCTCTCCCGCCAGCGTTACTGGGGGGCGCCGATCCCGATCATCTACTGCGATAACTGTGGGGAGGTGCCGGTTCCCGAGAGTGACCTTCCCGTCCTGCTTCCCCTGGACGTGGACTTTGAAAACCCGGGCAACCCCCTCGAGACGAGCCGTCCATTCATAAATTGTGTCTGTCCCCGCTGCGGGCGTCCGGCGCGCCGCGAGACCGATACCATGGACACATTTGTCGACAGTTCCTGGTACTTTCTCCGGTACTGCTCTCCGGGCGCGGAGGATGTGTCCTTTTTGCCCGAGTTGGTCCGTTACTGGATGCCGATCGATCTTTATATCGGGGGGATCGAGCATGCCACCATGCACCTGATCTACTTCCGTTTCTTTACCCGGGTTCTTCACGATCTTGGTTATCTCGACTTCGACGAGCCCGCCCGACGACTCTTCTGCCAGGGGATGGTCTGTAAGACCGCCTATTACTGTGAACGATGTAAATGGATCCCCGAGGAGAAAGTGGAAGGGGGGCATCACGAAGGCGATGCCATAGTCGGGGGAACCTGCGCTACCTGCGGCGGACCGGTTCGTCCGGAGATGACCAAGATCAGCAAGTCCAAGCTCAATATTGTGGATCCTGATCGGATGATAGATAGGTACGGGGCCGACTGCGTCCGTCTTTACATGCTCTCCGATACCCCGCCGGATCAGGACCGGGCCTGGAGCGACGAGCGGATGCAGGGGGCCTGGCGGTTCTTGAACCGGCTCTGGGAGACCGTGGCGACCACCGCCGCCACCCTGGCCGATTCCAATCATCTACCGATTCCTCCCGACCTTGATGAAGCCGGACGTTCGCTGCGTCGCCAGACCCACACCAGCATCAGGAAGGTCACCGACGCGATCGAGGGGGGATTTCGTTTCAATACCGCCATCTCCTCGGTGATGGAGTTGCTGAACCTGGTCCGTTCCCCCGGAAAGGTACACCCGGCGGTGCTCCGCGAGGCGGTCGAGAGCATTCTGGTCCTGATCGCCCCTATCGTTCCCCATTTCAGCGAAGAACTGTGGAGTATGCTGGGCCACCGGGAGAGCATCTTCCGCGCGTTGTGGCCGGTGGTGGAGCCGGCCGCGCTCCAGGTAGAAAAAGTGAAGGTCGCCGTTCAGGTTAACGGAAAGGTTCGGAGCCGTCTCACGGTCTCCGCGGGAGCGGAAGAAGAAGAAATTAAGGAAGCGGCTCTGTCGGATGAAAAGGTCCGGAAGTACCTTGGAGGCTCGGAGGTGGTAAAGATCATCGTGGTCCCCGGGCGCCTGGTTAATATTGTTACAAAGTAAATACCCGGGTTCAGGGGTTTACGGTTCAGGGGTTCACGGTTCAGGAAAGTGTACCGTTCGCCCAACGAATTTAAAGATGTTTACGAGCAGGCCAGACGAACAAGTGCGGCCGTTTGTGGATTCATCAACTATCTCAAGACACATGAAGTGCGCAAGGCAACAAACCGTGAACCGTGAACCTTGAACCTGACAACCTGAGTAGTTACGTCACAAATTAAGCATCATGCGCCGCCGTTTTTTTTCATGGCTGAGTTTGGATAGCCTTACCCGGAAAGAGAAGATAATGCTGGCCGCGCTGGCCGTTGCCCTCCTCTGGGGGTTGGGGGGGATGGGGTGGCGGATCCGGCCGTCCTGCCTTCGCGGCAACACTCCCGCTCCTGACCTTTATCGCCGGCTCCGGAGAGCTCTTCCCGACCCGGAGTTTCTGGCCTTCCGCTCTTCCCGGCCCGGGGAGGAGAGACTGCGGACCAGCCCGGAAGAGAACCGGGTATATTTAACCCGTCCGCTCTTACCCGCGGATTCGGAGATCGAGATCATGGAAGACGGCTGGATATTTTTTCCGCGGGATTATTACACCACCATCAATGTCAACCAGGCCGGAGTCGAGGAACTGGCTACTCTGCCCTGGATCGGTCCGATCACGGCCCGGCGGATCCTCGAGTACCGGGAGCGGTACGTCGGGTTCATCAAATTGAAGGCTCTAAAGAAAGTAAGGGGGATCGGCGATAAGACCTTGCAGAGGATGGAAGGGAGGGTGAGGCTTTACTAATTATGGATTGGCGTAAGTCTTCAGATTGGGTGCTATATAATGATGTAGCAGAGGTCATGGAGATCCGGAGCTGGAACTATGAAAAATCATTCCTCTGCTTCCGGGGCAGATTGAAGATGCCGGCTTCCCAGGCCTCTCGATTGATCATCAGCCGGGTCCGGGGGTACGGGCTCCTCCCCTTCCTCCAATCGGATCGGGGTGAGATTCTGATTAAGTTCGCTCCGATTGGAAAAGAACGGGCCAAAAGCCGGTGGTATGTGCCGCTTCTTCTCTTCATCGCCACTCTCTTCAGTACTCTCTTTGTCGGCACGATGATGGCCGGTTTTTCCTTTGAGGACCTGTTGGCTCACCCGCTTCTCATCCTCAAGGGGATTCCGTTTTCATTCACTCTCTTGATTATTCTCGGTTTACATGAATTCAGTCATTACTTTGTATCGAAAAAGCACGGGATCCGGACCAGTCTGCCCTACTTTATTCCCTTCCCGAATATCCTGGGGACGATGGGGGCGGTTATTATCACCCGGTCGCCGTTTCCAAATCGGAAGAGCCTCTTTGACGTGGGGATAGCAGGACCTCTGGCCAGTTTCGTGCTCTCCATCGGAGCGATCCTGCTGGGATTCAACGAGATGACGCTGGTCCCGGCGGCCCACTATCTTCTCCGGCCGGAGCCCGGGTTGTATCTCGGGGATTCACTTCTTACCACTGCCTTATTTGGGCTCCGGTACCATCAAATTCCCGTCGGTTACGAGATATTCCTGGGACCACTCGGTTTTGCCGGATGGGTCGGGCTTTTTGTTACCGCTCTCAATCTGCTCCCGATGGGACAGCTGGATGGCGGCCATATCTCCTATGCCCTCTTCGGACGACGGCATAAGTTGATCACTGGGCTGGTGATGATCCTTCTGGTTGCCTTTGGTCTTCTCTTTTCGTCACCCATATGGCTCTTTATCGCACTGCTGATCGTGATTCTGGGGCGCCGCCATGCCCCGCCTCTTGATGATATTACTCCTTTAAATCCGGCCCGGGTCTGGCTCGCGGTCTTCGCTTTTCTAATTCTGGTGAGCTGCTTCATCCCGGTTCCGATCAGAATGGTGTGAAAGGGGAGCGGGAGGGAGTAAGTAATCGGTGATCGGTCACCAGTCACCAGTCACCATCCACTCTATTCCTCTTCCGCCTCTTCTTCCAGCGGGGGGCCCATTCCTCTTCCTTTACCTTTACGTTGCGGGCCTCCACGCCAACCACTTCTCATCCGTTTGATCCGGCGTTCTCTCTCTCTTTTTATCTGAGTCCATTGCTCGGGGGTCAGAACCTTCCGGATCTCGATCTTCTTTTTCAAGCCGATCTTAACCCGCTCCGCGCTGACGGAGGTAATCTCTTCAGTCAAGCTTGCTATCTTCTCACTGGAGAGTGTCTTCTGGGAGAGAAGATGGTCCAGTTCCAGCCGGGCTTTTTTCAACCTGGCTTCAGGATCCATGCTCTCCATCCGGTTGCTGTATTCAATCTCTTCGAGCTGCTGGATCTGGTCGGGAGTTAATGATAACTCTTCAATTACTTTCTCCGACCTCCAGAAAGTGAAGCCGTGCTGCGGGCCGCCGCGCTGACCGCCTCCGGGCTGCGCTAGGGCGGGAGAAACCAGGCCGATCAGGACCGGTATTCCAATCAAACTCCAGAACCATTTCTTCATCACGCTACCTCCTTTTTTGTTACGTTTTCCCGGAAAGATGGTACTGTAAATCCAATAATAAAACGGAAAGAGGGGGACAAAGGTTTAACATATAATTTTTATTGATGACTGTTCCCAGAAATATCAAATTCAGCTACGCTGATATCTTCCGGGTGGTTCAATACACTCTGGATCATAAGCGGCTGCTCATTCAGGCGGGAGGGCTGCTGGTCGCGCTGCTGGTCTTCTACGGATTCTCCGCCCTCAGCTATCAAACCCAGGGTTCCTTGAGTTTCCTCCCCTGGTTCCTCAACCTGCTGGGGCTCATCGCTTTTTACCTGACCATCATGATCTTTGCCGGCCCGGTTACCTACCTGATCCTGGAAGAGATCCGGACCGGGCGCCGGGCTTCTGTCTCCGGTTCCTTGAAGAAAGGGTTGAGATACGGGTTGCGGCTGGCACTCGCTCCGCTGGGGGTGCTCTCGTTTCTGCTGGCCGGCGGGATCCTCCTTGTTCTCTTGATCTGTCTGGGAATGATCCCGGGGATCGGGCCCGCCCTCTGGTCTCTCCTGCTCATCCCGGAGTTCATCCTGGCTCTCTTTCTGGTGGTCGGGACCGTTACCCTGATCGCCCAAACCCTTCTCCTCCCCGCGATTATCATCAATGAAGAACTCCCGGCCGGGCAAGCCTTCGGTGTTCTATTCCGGCTGATGAGAAGAAGGTTTCTCACCTTCTGGGGATACACCTTTACCGCGCTGTTTTTAAATATAATCTACTTCGCCCTCTTCACCTTCATTATCCTGGCAGCTCTGACCGTCTTCTTCAGTGTTTCGTCGGTGCTTCTGGGCAAGATGCCGGGCGATGTTCTGCTGTCGATGCCAGTCTTCTTCCAGAAGATTCCCTCGGATCTTACGGCCGCGATATCATTTCATTCCGGCATCCCTCCGGCGGGCTGGATCTATCCCCTCTCCGGGACCTTGGCCGGATTCTCCCTTCTCTTTATCTACGTCGCGTGGCTCTCCTACCCGATCCTCTATGGATTTAATTCCGGCGTCATCATCTACCTGGCCCTGAAGAATAAGGATCAGGATTAAATATCTCCTATCCTCTTTTATGAAGCACTTAGCGGGTTGACAATTTATATCAACTGGGCTATATCTCTTCTGACTTCAGCATTTCAATAAAATTATCTTCATATCAAGCTGACCTCAGGGTCAAGGGGGAGACAGATGACCGGCAGAAAGACACATCATACCGGGAAGAAACCCGATCACGAAAAGAATGTTAAAGATCAGGGCAGACCGGAGGAGATGGCAGAGATACCTCGGAGTGAACTGGAGGAACTGCGCAAACAGGCCGTTGCCAATTCCGAATACCATGAAAAGATGCTCAGAACCATGGCCGATATGGAGAATCTCCGCAAACGGATAGACCGGGAGAAGAAAGAGTACATCGATTACGCGAATCAGGAATTGATCGGCGACCTTCTCCCGGTCCTGGACAACTTCGACCGGGCCCTTCAGTCAGCCGAGCGAACGCCCCAGGCTATCCCCTATCTCCAGGGGGTGGAGATGATATATAAGCAACTGGAAGAGATATTGAAGAAGCAGGGCCTGGAAGAGATTAAAGCTTTGGGTGAGCCTTTTGATCCTCACCTCCATGAAGCGGTGCAGACGGAGGAGACCGACCGGTACCCCGATAACACCATACTGGAGGTCATACTGAAAGGATACATATTTCGGGGGAAGTTACTTCGTCCGGCCGTGGTTAAAGTAGCGAATAAAGTGAGCTGATTTATATGCCGAGGGACTATTACGAAATTTTAGGCGTCAGCCGGAATGCCGACACTCTTGAGATCAAGAAAGCCTACCGGCGCCTGGCCGTTCAATGCCACCCCGATAAAAATCCGGGGGACCCTCAAGCGGAGGACCGCTTCAAAGAAGTGGCCGAAGCCTTTGAGGTTTTAAGCGACCGGCGCAAGCGGGAGATTTATGACAACTTCGGCCACAACGGTTTAAAAGGCCGGGGTTTTGGATTCCACGATCCCGCTGATATCTTTCAGCAGTTTATGGGAGCCGCTTTCGGAAGAGGGATCTTCGGCGATATATTCGGGTTCGGGGGGAGCACCCGGACCGGTCCGGCCCCGGGTGCCAATATTGATTACGAGCTGGAGATCAGTCTGGAGGAAGCCGCCTTCGGGGTTGAGAAGAAGATAACCATCTTCCGCCGGGAGACATGCCCCCGTTGCCATGGAGAAGGGGCGGAACCGGGGACCGGTCGGGAGGAATGCATCCATTGCCGGGGATTGGGAAGGATTCGGCAGGCCCGAAAGACACTGCTGGGCATCTTTACCACCGAGACGATCTGTCCCGTCTGTCATGGGGAAGGAAGCACGGTCAAAGAACCGTGTCATGAATGCCAGGGGCGCCGGTCGGTTGAGCGCGAGAAAGAGGTGACCGTGAAAATCCCTCCCGGAGTTGATGAAGGCTCCGTCCTGCGGCAGCAGGGCGGCGGAGAGGTCGGTCCCCGGAATGGTCCCCCCGGAGACCTTAATATCTATCTCCGTCTTCTTCCCCACCCCATCTTCAAGCGTTCCGGGGACGATATATTCTGCGAGGTCCCGATTAGTTTCCCGCTGGCCGCCCTGGGGGGGGAGACCGAGGTTCCAACTCTGGAAGGGCGCACCTCGTTAAAAATTCCTCCCGGCACTCAGAGCGCGCAGATATTTCGTCTCCGGGGATCCGGGATTCCCCACCTCCACGGCTCCGGCCGGGGCGATGAACATGTGCAGGTGGTGGTTGAAATACCGACGCGCTTGAACAAAGAACAGCGCGGAATTCTCGAGCGGCTGGAGGGGACATTTTCAGATAAGAATCGGCCCTTGCACCGAAGTTTTTCGGAAAGATTTCATGACTTCCTCGCCAAGCACGGAATAGGGGAGTCTGAATAGTAACCCTCTCCTCTCCCTGCTTACAGCGGGGTGGGGAGGTAGACTTATGTCCAGTGTCAAGACGCCACACCAATCTTTTGCCATCTCCACCTTCGGTTGCAAGGTCAATCAGTATGAGAGCCAGGTGATCCGGGAGCGTTTGCGCGCGGCCGGCTACCGGGAGGAGAAAGAATCCCCCCAACTCGTTATCATAAATTCCTGCGCGGTCACCGCCCGGGCCGAGGCGAAGACGCGGAAGTGTATCCGGAGCTGGCTCCGCCGGGTTCCCCGGGCCCGCCTGGTTCTCACCGGTTGCGGCTTGACCTATTCCGAGAGACAGAACCGGAGCTTATGGGAGATTGTCCCTCCATCCCGGAGAGGGGAGCTTCCCCGGCCGGAGCAGGCGCCCTTTTCCGGTATCACCTACTTGGCCGGACATAGCCGAGCCTTTGTTAAAGTTCAGGACGGCTGTGATTCATACTGCGCTTACTGCATTATCCCTTTTTTAAGAGGGAGAGAGGCCAGTCGTCATCCCGAGGAAGTCGCCCGGGAAGTCGCTCTTCTGGCCGGGAACGGCTACCGGGAGATTGTCCTGACCGGGATCAATCTGGGAAAGTATGCCGGTGCCGGAGACGCCGGTCCCTCTGATCTGTCCGGATTGATAGAACTTCTTCTCCAGGTCCCGGGCTCTTTCCGGATCCGCCTCAGCTCGATTGAGCCGAAGGAGATAACAACGCGCCTGATCTATTTAATCGCGAGAGAAGAGAGACTCTGTCCCCACCTTCACATCCCCCTCCAGAGCGGCTCGGATACCGTACTGCGGAAGATGAACCGGAATTATACCTTCCGGGAGTACCGGGAGATTGTCCGTTCCTTGCGGGTCTCCCTCCCGGATATCTCTTTGACCACGGATTGCCTGGTGGGTTTTCCCGATGAGAGCGAGGAAGATTTTCGGTCAACCTGTCGGGCGGTCCGGGAGATCGGCTTCAGCAAAGTGCATGTCTTCCCCTACAGTCCCCGAGCCGGCACGAAGGCCGCACTCTATCCCGGTCTGGGGCAGGGAGTCATCAAACGCCGGGCGGAGGTTTTGGGGACGATCTCCGAAGCGATTGTCCCGGAGTACCGACAGAAGTTCCGTGGAAGAGAGGTCCAGGCTGTAATTGAAAGAAAGATCGATGAGGGGCTCTTTCTCGGACTGGACGAGCATTATATCAAGATAGCGATTTCAGGGGAGAAGGTCCCTCCTCTCGGTTCGCTTCGCCGGGTCAGGATAACCGAAATAAACAAAAACGGTCTCCGGGGAGTCATGGTGATGGAATAAATAATCCGGCGCGCTGACTTGACAATATCTTCTTTACATGTTAAGTAAAATCAATTACTACTGGAATTTAATATAAAATTGTACTTATGTCACCTTTCTACCCTCCGGAACAGATCGATCTTATCAGCTCCTACAATGATATTGTAGAGATCATCTCTCAATATCTCCCCCTGAAACGGTCCGGGCGCAATTATAAGGCGCTCTGTCCCTTCCATTCGGAGAAGACCCCATCTTTCATGGTCAGCCCGGAGAAGCAGATCTACCATTGTTTCGGCTGTGGCGCGGGGGGGAATGTTTTCTCCTTTATTATGCGCAAGGAGAATATGACCTTCCCGGAAGCGGTGCGTTTTCTGGCCCGCCGCGCCAATATCGAGCTGCCGGAATTCGATTCTCGCATCGCCTCGAAAAAGGAACAGTTACTTAAGCTCCATGAGCTGGCCGCCGGGTTTTTTCACTGGGGTCTGACGGATTCAAAGAGCGGTGAGAGTGCCCGGAGGTATATTGAAAAGCGGGAGATCACCGGTCCGACGATCGAGAAGTTTAAACTGGGGTATGCTCAGCCGGCGTGGGATAGTTTTCTCAAGCACGCCCGGAAGAAGGGCTATAAGCCGGAGACCCTCCTGGAAGCCGGGTTGATCCTGAAGCGTTCGAGAGGAGATGGTTATTATGACCGCTTCCGTAACCGCCTGATCGTCCCGGTCTGCGATGGGCGGGGAAGAATCATTGCTTTCGGTGGAAGGGTGCTCGATGACTCCCAACCGAAGTATATTAACTCTCCCGACACCCCCTTGTTCCGGAAAGGCAATACTCTCTTCGGACTCCACCGGTCCCGGGATGCCATCATGGCCTCCGGCACGGCGATACTGGGGGAAGGCTATTTCGATGTTATCCGCGCCCATCAGGAGAAGGTGGAGAATATGATCTGTTCTCAGGGGACGGCGTTTACGGAGATTCAAGCTCAGGTATTGAGGCGTTATACCGGTAAAGTTGTGGTTGCCTATGACTCCGACCGGGCGGGGATGGAGGCTGCTCTCCGGGGGCTGACCGTCTTTCTCCGGAAGAATTTCGAAGTCCGGATCGTTACCCTCCCCCCCGGTGAGGATCCGGACAGTTTTATTCGCGGTGCGGGAGCTGAGGCTTTCAAGAAACTGGTGATCGGGAGCATGCCTCTCCTGGATTTCAAGCTCAACCAGCTCTGCCGGGTTAACGATATCGCGACCGACCAGGGGAAGCTGGCCGTGGTCCGCGAGATGCTGGATACCATCTCCATAATTGAGAGCGCGGTTCTTCGGGAGACTTATGAGAAGAAACTGGCCGAGCGCCTGGGCGTCTCCCCGGGGGCGGTCCGGGAGGAATACGGAAAGATTAAGCGGCCCGTCAACCCCCCAAGAACCGCCCAACCTTCCACCCCCCGGAAGGTGAATAAATATGAAGTGCGCCTCTTGAAATATCTGATGGAGAATGATACAGTTCTTTCTTTTGTTCAAGATGAACTTGATCCGGAAGCCTTCTCTCCACCACTTCAGCCGATTGTAACGCTGATGCTTGAACTGTTCCGGCAGGGGAAGACTCCTCTGTCCCGAACGCTGGTAACCGTTCTCCAGGACAAGAAGTCTCAAGAATTGGTTTCTCGCTGGCTTATGGAACCACAGAGCCCTGCTCCACAGATTTCCGAAGTGGCCGATCTGTTGATCAACATCCAGAAGAAGAGACTGCGGGCGAAGATTAATGAATGCCGTAAGTCGGTTGGCCGCCGGGGCATCGCGGGAAAGGAGGCGGCCGCGTTTCTGGGGAAAAGCATAGAGTTAACCCGGGAATTAAAGGAACTGCCGGCCCGGATCCGGATGAAAATTAGATTATGAAGATAGCGGATAAAGATAGAAGGATAAAGAAGTTAATCGACCTGGGTTCGTCGAAGGGATTTCTCACCCCGACCGACCTGCTCCAGAAATTACCGGAAGAGTTGGTCAATCCCGAGGAGCTTGAATCAATAAAGATTCTACTCCAGGGTTTGGGGATTGAGATCCTGGAGATTCCGGGGGATGTTTCTTCGGAGCCGGCATCCCCGGAGGAACAGGTGAAGGCACAGCCCTCCCGAGCCTACGAGATCCTGGATGACCCGGTCCGGATGTACCTCCGGCAGATGGGCCAGGTTCCCCTCTTGTCCCGGGAGCAAGAGGTGGAGATATCCAAGAGGATAGAGAAGGCGGAAAAAAGGGTCTATGCTCTTACCCTCCGCTTTGGCGTTATTCCCCGGGAGATGGTTGTTATCGGACGGCGGTTGCTGAACGGGAAGGAGCGGTTCGACCGGGTAGTGGTGGAGCGAAAAGGACACCGCCGGGAGCGATATCTGGTAGAGTTTCCCGCCCGGCTCAAAGAGGTCGAAAAGTTGGACGCCGGAATCAGGGATAAGGTGCAGGTTATTCGGAGCCTTCGCTATGATGAAACCCGGAAGAAGCAGCATAAAACCAAGCTGGCCGAGTTTAAGCGGAATATGATCAAACTATTGAAACAGTTTCGCTTCAAGCAGGCGGTGATCGAGGATCTTTATCCGCAACTCCATAAGTTTAATAATAAGATAGTCGTGATTCAAGACGGGCTGGAACCGCTGGTGAACAATGCCCGGAAGTCCCGGGAGATCAGAAACCGGATTAAGAATGAACGGAGAAAATTAAGACGCTTGGAGGCAAACCTGGAGATGAGGGTTGAGGAGTTCCAGGAATTTTTTACTGAATTGACGGAAGCGCTGGTTGAAGTTCGCCGGGCCAAAGGAGAGATGGTTGAAGCCAATCTCCGGCTGGTTATCAGTATCGCCAAGAAATATACCAACCGGGGGCTATCCTTTCTCGACCTGATCCAGGAAGGAAACATGGGGTTGATGAAAGCTGTCGATAAGTTCGAATACCGGCGGGGTTTTAAATTCTCCACTTATGCCACCTGGTGGATCCGGCAGGCAATCACCCGGGCCATTGCGGATCAGGCCCGGACCATCCGGATTCCGGTCCACATGATCGAGACCATTAATAAATTGATGCGGGTAACCAAGAAACTGCTCCAGGAGCGGGGAAAAGAGCCCTCGGCGGAAGAACTGGCGGATGAGATGGAAGTCCCGATCGACAAGATCCGGGACATCATAAAGATCGCCCAGCATCCGATCTCGCTCCAGGCCCCGATCGGCGACAAGGATGAGAGCCAGTTCGGTGATTTTATTGAGGACCGGGGAGCCGAGTCGCCGGCTACCGCCACCAGCTATTCGCTTCTCCGGGAGCAGATGAAGACGGTTCTGACTACCTTGACCAAGCGGGAAGCGAAGGTGCTGGCCCTGCGGTTCGGGATTAACGATGGCTCCCCCCGTACCCTGGAAGAAGTGGGAAAGATATTTGAAGTTACCCGGGAACGGGTGCGCCAGATCGAGGCCAAGGCATTGCGAAAGATGCGCCATCCCACCCGGAGCCGGCGACTGCAGGGCTTTCTCGATCTGACCGAAGACGATGGCCGCACCGAGACGATCTGGGATTTATAAAGCAATTTAGATTGTGAGTATAATATTCCAGATGAGCGGTGCCCCTCCTACAATCCGCAGATACGGGTTCACTGAAAGCTTATTTCTGTAAAAGCTCTAAATCGGCTTCGTCTTGTTTCCGTCCGGAGGCCTGTTTAGATTTAATCAATTCCACCTTGCCAATAAAGATTACTTTTTCGTCTCCATAATCTCCGAGCTTCTTATGGTCCCAGATCTCTTTAAAAGAACAGCCGGGGATGGAGGTCAATAGATCTATTCTAACAGGCTCGTAGCCCAACTGTATTATCAGCCCTTCTTTTAAAAAATCTTCTTCCGAAAGCTCCAGTCTACCGAAGCCGAACTCGTCGAGGGCCTGAATTATTTTACGGGCGTTGGCCTTGCTGACCTCGATTAAAATATCTATGTCCTTTGTATATCGCGGCCGGGCGTAGAAGCCGACCGCGTATGCTCCCACGATGCAGTACTTGATTTTATTTTTGTTCAATAATCTTAAAAACTCTTCGTAGTCTTTTTCCACTCTCATTGCCGATCCCCATTTTATGTGATCTAAAATATTCCTCCCGCAGCCACTGTATGGTGTCCAGTTTTTCCGAAGGAAGCATTCCGGAATAATAGCTCTGTTCAAACTCTTCCGCGTCTAAAAATGAATCCGCTTTATTGACCCAGATCTTTTGCATCTGTTTCCGCCTGCTCTGATAGCCGGATACGTTTTGCAATCTTAACCGGCTGTTTCTTAATACCTTCATTATAGCAAATCCGGATTGAAAGGCAAAGTAATGTATAGTGTTAGGTCGGGAACACACTGGTACATGGTTTACCCCCTGAGGCTCCTGCTGTATCCCGTATCCCTCTACCTTGTCACCGGGATATCCCCCGGCGCACCGAAATAAGCCCGGGTAATCCCCCGGATCGCCCAGAGGCCGGTAGAGGGCCGGAAGACGGTGATATCCGAGATCCCGTCACCGGTACCGAGCACCATGTGCTCAGGCGTGGGATGGACGGAAGGTATGGGCGTCACTAACGGAGTCACCGTAGGCGTCGATGACGGAGTCGGAGACGGGGTCACCAAAGGAGTCGGTGTCGTGCTCGGGGTTGGCGTCACACTCGGCGTGGGCGTAACCGAGATGCAAATCAGGGCAACAGCCCCCCGGGACCTCTCCTGAGAGGCGTCTACGTGACTATCCCGAGCAGTGACGTAACACCGTAATGGATTCAAAATAAGGTGTGCGGGGAAACATATCGAAGATTTGGGTGTTTTCGATTACGTAGCCCGTCTCAGAGAGTCGTGCGACATCCCGCGCGAGCGTGTCGGCGGCACACGATATGTAAACAAGTGTGCCGGGCTTGTGAGAGGCGATCAGAGCGATTACATCCTTACTTAAACCGGCCCGGGGGGGATCGGTAATGAGCATCGTCTCTTCCGGCGGGAGTGGGGTGAGCCCGTACTCGAGACCGTCGGGGGCCGGTAGGGACTCAAACCGGAGACCGGGAAGATCATGTTTCCGTGCGTTCTGCCTAGCGGCGCGGATCGCGGATTTATTCTTGTCGATCCCCAGTACGGCCGGGACGCCGGCTTTCCCGGCCGCCAGGGCAAAGATCCCCGCGCCGCAATACAGGTCGATTATATACGAAGGGCGGGTTTCCGACAGGATATCCGTCAGCCGTCGAATCAACGCGTCAGCAATGGGTATGTTCACCTGGAAGAAAGCGTCGTAAGGGACCAGCACGGGACCGAGACAGCTTGTCTCGGTCAAAATGGTCCTGTCCGGGGTTATTCCTTTCAGCCACTGGAGCGCGCCGTCGGTTGGAGTGTAACGCAGCGACAGGGCATCTCCCTCCTTGAGGCCGGTTATGAACTTCTGATCAGCACGGAGCCGCGTGAGCAAGCGATTGATCTCCTCGACAGCAAGAGGGCAGGCCGGGATATCAAGCACGGACCGGTTGTCGATTGCGAAGTAGCCAAGATTGATCCCCTTATCCGGGTTCCGGCTCGACTCGATAACCCGCGACGCGTGCAAGGTAATCCTGTTTCGGTAGTTGATCGATGCCGATGAGGGCGTGACCGGAAGACAAGGCGGTTCTTCGACCCGGCCGATGCGCCGGAGAAGGCTTTTGAACTGTGCCTGCTTCAGACGCAATTCCTCGGCGTAATCCATGTGCTGGTAGCAGCATCCGGGGCAGGTACCGGAGAGAGGGCAGGCGGCCACGACGCGTTGAGGCGAAGGTGTGTCGATACTTATAATCTCCGCCTCGACGAAGTTCTTGCGCCGGCGAGTTATTCGGGCGGTGACGGTTTCTCCCGGCAGAACGCCGGGGATAAAGACGACGCAGCCATCAATCCGTGCCAGGCCCCTGCCGGGATAGACGACGTCGGAGATTTTTAGTTTAACGGTATTATTCATAAGATGTCCTCGCCCCTGTGCCGTTGGAGCCGTTTCGATCATATAACATGAGTTGGCCGAGAAATACAATCGCACAATTCGGGTTAAACATCTTGCCCATTATATAAAAATCAGTATTATGATTCAGTTAAATATCAGGGCCCGTAGCTCAGTTGGTCAGAGCACCGGACTCATAATCCGATGGTCGTAGGTTCGAGTCCTACCGGGCCCATTTAAATAGAGCTGACTTAAAAGTTCATAAGCTATTCATAAGAAATATGCATGTAACCAACTTCAAAGAGGTACAGGATGAATAAAGATTTGATTGTCGGCAACGGTGTGGTCATCACGCTTGGTGAAGATAATAAGATCGAGAAGAAGAGCGCGGTCTTGATCAGGGATGGGTTGATCGAAGCCGTGGGAGCGGATTCGGAGATCCGGCCCGGCGCCCCGGAAGCCGAGTATATTGACGCAGGGGGTAAGTTGATCATGCCCGGGTTTATCAACGCCCACCATCATCTCTACAGCACTTTCGCCCGCGGGTTGGCCCCTCACGACCCCCCTCCCTATACCTTTGTGGAGATCCTGGAAAGGATGTGGTGGCCGCTCGACAAAGTACTGGAAGAGGAGGATATCTATTACAGCGCGCTGATCCCCCTGATCGATTGCGTAAAAAAAGGTGCCACCACGATCATCGACCACCACGAGAGCCAGGGATATCAGCTGGGCAGCCTCGATCAACTGGCCCGGGCGGCACGGGAGATCGGGATTCGGTCCTCCCTCTGCCTGGGCATCTCCGATCGCTATGGGAAAGGAGAGGAGGGGATCGAGGAGAACGTGCGCTTTATCGAAAAGGTGCAGTCCGCCTCTCCCGCCGAGCAGAAGATGCTGACCGGGATGTTCGGGATCCACGCCGCTTTCACCGTCAATGACGATACCCTGGACCGTGCGGTGGCGGCCGCGGATCGACTGGGGGTCGGCTTTCACATCCATGTGGCCGAGGCCGCCTCCGATGAGGAAGACAGTGTGGAGAAATACGGGTTGCGGATCCTGGAGCGGTTGAATGAGAAAGGCGCCCTGGGGCCGAAGAGCCTGGCCATTCACTGTGTCCATATCAACGATCGGGAGATGGATATCCTGAAGGAGACCGGAACCGCCGCGGTCCATAACCCGGAGTCGAACATGAACAACGCGGTCGGGGTGGCCCCGGTCCTGGAGATGATGGAGAGAGGCATCCAGGTCGGGCTGGGGACCGACGCCATGACCTCCAATATGTGCAAGGAAGTACAGATCGCCAATCTCCTCCAGCACCTGGAGAAGCGCGACCCGCGGGTCGCTTTCGTCGAATCCTGCCAACTTCTGCTCGAGAACAATCCCAAGATCGCTTCCCGCCTCTTCGATCAGGAAGTGGGGGTGCTGAAACCGGGCGCCGCCGGTGACGTCATCGTGATCGATTATATTCCCCCCACTCCCCTGAACGAGGATAACTTTCTCGGCCATTTCCTCTTCGGGATCTGTGAGACCGAAGTCATCACGACCGTTGTAAACGGCAAGGTTCTGATGAAAGATAAGGAACTGATCGGCATTGACGAGGAGAAGATCGCCGCCCGCTCCCGGGAGCTGGCCGCGAAGTTCCTGAAAAGATTTTAGGGTAGTAAATAATCACTGATAACTATCATTAAAGGATCAAATCCATGATACCCCAGGAAATAATGAAATCGCTCTCCGTCTCCACCCCCTCCAAAATCGTTCTGTTGGTGCTGGATGGGGTCGGCGGACTCTCGATGGGTGACGGGACCGCTCTGGAAGTCGCCCGGACCCCTTATCTCGACAACCTGGCCGCCGAGGGAACGCTGAGGCTGACTGATCCCATCTCCCCGGGGATCACACCGGGCAGCGGGCCAGCCCACGTCTCGCTCTTCGGGTACGATCCCATAAGATACCAAATCGGCCGTGGTATTCTGGAGGCAACCGGCATCAACATGAAGCTGGGGCCCGACGATGTGGCCGGCCGGGGAAACTTTGCCTCCATGGATGAGAACGACCTGATCACCGACCGCCGGGCCGGCCGCATATCCACCGATGAAAACCGGCGGCTGGTAAAGATTCTGAAGAAAGAGATCCGGGAGATCGACGGAGTTGAAGTTATCATCCAGTCGGTGAAGGAGCATCGCTTTGTGGTCGTCTTCCGGGGCAAGCTGCTGGATGGGAGGATGGCCGATACCGATCCCCAGGCGACGGGGGTTAAGAGCCTTGACCCCGTTTCTCTGGATCCGGCGGCGGAGGATACTGCCGCGATCGTAAAGAAGTTCATCGAACGCGCCAATCAAGCGCTCAAGGACGAACGGCCCGCCAATACCATGCTCCTCCGGGGTTTTTCTCAGCTCCCGCATCTCCCTCCCATGGAGGAATTATTTCATCTCAACCCGGCCGCCATTGCTACCTACCCGATGTACCGAGGGCTCGCCGGCTTGGTGGGGATGGAGATTTTGGAAACAGGGGAGACCATCCTGAGCGAATTTCAGACCCTGAAGGAGAACTGGTCCCGGTTTGATTTCTTCTTTGTTCATATTAAAAAGACCGACAGCTACGGCGAGGACGGCAATTTTAAGAAGAAGGTGGAGATCATCGAGGAGGTTGACCGGATGATCCCCGGTCTCATTGAACTGGAGCCGGATGTGATCGCGGTCACCGGAGACCACTCGACCCCGTGCCTTTTAAAAGGACATAGCTGGCATCCCAATCCGCTCCTCCTCTGGTCGAAATACGTAAGGAGGGATGGGCTGAAACATTTTACCGAGACCGACTGCGCGCGGGGAGGGTTGGGGCGTCACCCCGCGATGGATGTGATGCCGCTTCTGCTGGCCAATGCTCTGAAACTGGAGAAGTTCGGCGCTTGATATGGAAGCTTCACTCTACGCCAAACTGGAGGGGGAGAAGGTACGTTGCGATCTCTGCGCTCACCGCTGCGTGATCCCGGAAGGTAAACGGGGGCTCTGCGGGGTCAGGGAAAACCGGGGGGGAACTCTCTATTCCCTGGTCTACGGTCGGGCGGTTTCTACCCATGTCGATCCGATCGAAAAGAAACCGCTCTTCAACTTTCTCCCCGGCTCTCTTGCCTTCTCGGTGGCGACGGCGGGATGCAACATGACCTGCCTCCATTGCCAGAACGCCGATATTTCCCAGTCTCCCCGGGTAAACGGGCGGATCATGGGGCGTGATATTTCTCCCCGCCAACTGGTCGAGGAAGCTCAAAGGCAGGACTGCCGGACCATCGCCTATACCTATACCGAGCCGACCATCTTCTTTGATTACGCTCTCGATACCGCCCGGCTTGGTGCCGACGTGGGGCTGAAAAATGTCTTTGTCACCAATGGTTATATGACGGCCGAGGCCCTGGAGATGATCGCCCCCGTTCTCTCCGCGGCCAACGTGGACCTGAAATCATTCCGGGATGACTTCTACCGGAAGATCTGCGGCGCCCGGCTCCAGCCGGTCCTCGATACCATCAGGAAGATGTTTGATCTGGGAATCTGGCTGGAAGTAACCACACTGGTCATCCCGGAGCACAACGACTCCGACGAGGAACTGGAGTCGATCGCCCGGTACGTGGCCGCGATAAGCCCGGAGATCCCCTGGCATGTCAGCGCTTTCTATCCCACCTACCGGCTGACCTCGGTCGGTCCCACACCCGCGTCAACTCTCCGCCGAGCCCGTAAGATCGGACAGGACGCCGGACTACAGTATGTATACACCGGCAATATCCCCGGTGATGACGGCGAGAACACTTACTGCCCCGGTTGCGGCAAGAAGATCGTCGAGCGGATCGGTTACCGGGTCGGGAGAGTGGATATCCGGGAGGGAAAGTGCGCCTTCTGCGGCTCCCCGGTGGCGGGAGTCTGGGAGTAATATTCGATAACCGAAAAACCGAATCGGTTTATTTTTTCTTCCGACCGCTTTTCTTTGAGACCTTTTTTGCTTTTTTCTTTTCCAGCAGTTCAACCGCCTGTTCGAGAGTTATGTTGTCCGGGGTGGTATTCTTAGGAAAGCTGGCGTTAAGGCGCCCATGATTTACATAAGGGCCGTAGCGCCCCGTCATGATCCGCACCGATTTCTCATCCGCCGGATGTTTCCCTAATTCCCGAAGTAGATTTTTCCCTCCCCGGCGGCGGCGCTTCGGCGCGGAAGCCAGTACTTCCAGCGCCTGGTCGAGGGTGACATCCAGGACATTATAGGGTTTCTTCAGGCCGGCGAACTTTCCATCATGGACGACGTAGGGCCCGAACCGCCCCAGTCCGGCCTTGACCGGTTTCCCGGTTTCGGGATGGTCACCCAGCTTCCGGGGAAGACTGAGGAGGTCCAGTGCTTTCTCCCGGGTAACCGTCTCCAGGGGCATCCCCTTGGGCAGCCCGACCCGTTTCGGCTTTTTGTTGCCGCTACCGTTTTCTCCCCGTTGAATATAGGAGCCGAAGGGGCCCAGCTTGAGGTAGATGGGAAGCCCGCTCTCGGGATCGGTTCCCAGTTTCTGCGGTCCCTCGCTCTTCTGCTTCATCAATCGCTTGACCAGTTCGGTCGAGAGATCGGCGGGAGGAATCTCCGGCTGGATACCGGTACGGAGCCGTTCTCCCTTCTCCTCCCAGGAGAGGAAGGGCCCGAAGCGGCCGATCCGCACTTCGACCGGGGGTTCTTCCATCGATAACGCGAAGAGTGAACCGGGGTCGATGTCGGCCTCCTTGCTCTTGACCCGGTCTCTCAGTCCATCTTCTCCTAAATAGAAGTGGTGCAGATAATCGAGCCAGCCTTTGTCTCCCCGGGCGATATTGTCGAGGTGCTCTTCCATGTTGGCAGTGAAGGTAATATCCACCAGATCTTTGAAGTGCTCCTCCATCAGTCGGGTGACGGCAAAGGCGGTGAAGGTGGGTACCAGTTCTTTGTGTTGTCGGAAGACGTAGCCGCGCTTGATGATGGTATTGATGATCGATGCGTAGGTGCTGGGACGGCCGATCCCCTCATCCTTCAGGACCTTGACCAGGGCCGCCTCGGTATAGCGGGAGGGTGGCTTGGTCTCGTGATCCCGGCATTCAAGATCCCGGCAGTCGACCTCTTCGCCGACGGAGAGCGGAGGGAGGGGGACGGTCTGGTTCGGGGGCGGTTTCTCATCGTTGGCTATTCCCCGGCCATAAGCGCGGAAGAAACCCGGGAACTCCACCACGCGCCCATTGGCTCGGAAGATGGCGTTATCCGCCCGGATGGTGACCGTCTGGAACCGGAGCCGGGCCGGCTTCATCTGGGTGGCGATCATTCGTTTCCAGATCAGGTCATAAAGCGCCTTCTCCAGACCGCTCAATTGGAGACTTTCGGTAGTCCGCATCTGCTTGCCGGCGGGGCGGATCGCTTCATGAGCTTCTTGAGCCCCTTTGGCGGTGTTCTTGTATCTCCGGGGTGTCGGGTTGAGAAACTCTTCGCCATAGAGCGCGAGAATCCGGGCGCGGGCGGCCTCGATCGCCTCGGAGCTTAAATGCACCGAGTCGGTACGCATGTAGGTGATATACCCGTTCTCGTAGAGTTTCTGAGCGATACGCATGGTCTGGCCCGCCCCCAGGCCCAGCTTGCGGTTGGCTTCCATCTGGAGAGTAGCGGTGGTAAAGGGGGGTGCGGGAGTTCGGACGGTGGACTTCTCCTGGATATTCTCAACCTTCCAGGCGCCGGCCTTCAGTTTTTCGATCAGGCTCTCGGCTTCTTTCCGTTCCAAAAGCAAGAGGTCTTTTCCCGGGGGGAGCTTTCCAGTCGCTTCATCGAAGTCCCGTCCGCGGGCCAGGACTCTTCCGTCCAGTGAATACAGCTTTGCTTCAAAGCGATGTTCCGGGCAGTCGGGCCGCTTATTCAGCAATGCTTTCAGGTCCCGATAGCCGGCGGGGTGGAACGCGCGGCGTTCCCGCTCCCGCTCCACCAGTAACCGGACTGTCACGGACTGGACCCGACCGGCGGAGAGTCGGGGGGCGATCTTCTTCCAGAGGAGCGGTGAGATAGTGTAGCCGACCAACCGGTCCAGGATGCGCCGGGCCTCCTGGGCCCGCACCAGGTTTATATCGATCTCCCGGGGGGCGGTGATAGCTTTCCGGATGGCATCCCGGGTGATCTCATGGAAGACCATTCGCTTGACCGGGAGTTTTGGTCGTAAGAGTTCGGTCAGGTGCCAGCCGATGCTTTCTCCTTCCCGGTCCTCGTCAGTGGCCAGAAGGAGTTCATCGGCCTCTTTTACCAGCTTGCGGAGCTCGGCCACGATCTTCTTCTTGCTCGTCGGGACGACATAGAGGGGCTTGAAGTCATGCTCCACATCGACCCCCATCCGGGCCCACTTCTTGTCTTTCAGGTTGACGGGCACTTCGGCGGCGGAGGAAGGGAGGTCCCGCACGTGTCCCATCGAGGCCTCAACCCGGTAACCGTCGGGGAGAAAACCACGGATCGTCCGTGCCTTAGTTGGAGATTCAACGATAACCAGCTTGGTCATACTTTTTTTCCTTACGTTTTAAATTGAGAATTCAGAATGGAGCGATAATTTAAAAGGGCCCCTATATACCGTAACCCGGCCAGGAAAAGAAGCAGAAAATTAAGTCTCTGTTGAAACAGCTCTTTCGTGATACTATATTTAATAAACAAGAAATAGAAAGAAAGATGATTATTAAACAGATATTGCAACGTTTCAGGATCTGGCTCTCGTATGTCATATTGGTAGCAACGGGATTTGTTTCGTTTTTCTTCTTCCGGTTTCCGCTTAACTTTACCCTGGTTCGGGGGAAACACAATATCCCGAAGAAAGGGAAGAATGTCCTGTATGTTGCCAACCATCTTTCAATGTATGACTCCTTCCTGATCGCGGTCGCGGCTTTCTTCCCCTCGGTTATGACCCGCCCATCTCGGCCGCCGGTTAATTTCGCGGCGGAAGAAAATTATTTCACCAGGTGGTATCTCCGGATTCTTCTGGGGATTCTCCGGACGGTCCCGGTGAAGAAGGGGCGGAAGGACCCTTTCCTGATGCGGAAATATATCAACTTCCTGGAACGGAGAAACATCCTCATCTTTTACCAGGGGACCAGGAGCTTTAATCTGAAGCAGATCAAGGCCGGCCCCGGTTTCGTGATCGCTAACTCGGAAGTGGATCTGACCGTTATCCCGATCTATCATGAGGGAATTACCGGCATCTTCAGCCGGGGAGGGCCGAGGACCCGGGGTTTCGGGCGCTGGCTGCCCCGGCGTTTCTTCCGGAGGACGATAGTCAACTTCGGTCCGCCGATAGATTTTACCGACCTGGAGAGAGTTGAAGATAAAAAAGAGAAGATCCGGGCCATCAACGCTCGGATCATTGAACGGATCGAACAACTGAAGAATAGGGGACTATCTTAATAAGTTAAGAAATTATCTTCTCCGGTGGAGTCGGCCCGCTTCGGTTCTCTATAATTCTTCAATTCCGAGCCCGGCAACCGGAATTTGCGCGGGAGGAATTGACCATGAGATGGATTACTGTGATCGGTTTTATCGCCGCCGCCTGCACCACGTTCGCCTTTCTCCCGCAGGTAATCAAGGTCTATAAGACCAGGAATACCAAGGATATCTCCCTCTTGATGTATATCATCTTCGTTGCCGGTGTATTTCTCTGGTTCGGTTACGGGATATTGATCGGGGACTATCCAATCTCCATCGCCAACGGGATTACCTTCATTTTGGCTCTGATTATTCTGATCACCAAGTTCAGGTACGGATGAGCGATAGTTTTTCCGGGTAGACTCCCCGGTCGATCAGTTCCCGGATGGCTTTCTGCAAGTAAGGTTTATCTTCTGAATAGGTCACTCCGACCCATCTTTCACTGGAATAAAGGACCTTGGCCGTAGCTCGTTGTTCCCGGACCACCCGGCCGATCTCCTCGGGGAGGAGATATTCCGCTTTGGGATTTTTCAGGTTTGCCCGCAAAAAGGTGGAGAACCCTTCCTTCAGTTCCCGGAAGATGCTTGGTGTAAAGCCCCACATGTTCGTGGAGACGATGCTTTCCGGATCTTCATCGGTCCAGTGCTCCCCATCTTCGGTATAGGCGACCCGGTCTCCGAATTTCTTGATCTTGAGCTGCTCGTGAATTTCTTCTAGGTATCCGTCTTCATTCACCCGGCAGAAGCCGCGGGAAACATCTCCGAAATCGGAGAGGGTGTTCTTGAGAATGAAGCCCACCATGCAGTAATCCCCGATCCCGTTCCGGTCTTCGGCCGTGCGCAGGTAATCGGCCAGCACGGAGAAAGAGTAGGCCCCGTAGAAATCGTCGGAGTTGATTACCGCGAAAGGCGTCTCCACCTCTTCACTACAGAGCAGGACCGCCTGAGCGGTCCCCCAGGGTTTCTTCCGGTTGGGTGGAACAGTGAAACCGGAGGGGATCTTCTCGGTTGACTGGAATACGTAAGCGGTTTCAACCCTCTTTTCCGTCTGGCGTCCGACTTTTTCCCGGAAGGAGTCTTCGATCTCCCGACGGATAACGAAGACTACTTTTTTAAACCCCGCCCGGATCGCGTCGTAGACGGAATAGTCGATGATAATCTCTCCGGCCGGCCCTACCGGGTCCAGTTGCTTTAACCCTCCGTATCGGCTGCCGATGCCGGCTGCCATAATGACCAGGGCGGGATTTTGCATGGTTCGCCTCCTATATCAAGTTTTCTCCGATCCTGGCCCGATGTTCCCGGAAGGGCATTGCTTTCCTGATCTTGGCCTGTTTTTTCAGGTCGAGTGAGGCTACGGCAACATCCACTCCTTCGGGTATCAGCGCTAAAACAGTCCCCCAGGGATCGACGATCATGCTGTGGCCGTAAGTTCTTCGGCCGTCCGGGTGATTGCCCTGCTGGGCGGGCGCGATCATGAAGACCTGGTTCTCGATCGCCCGGGCCCTGATCAGCACCTCCCAGTGAGCTTCTCCCGTCTGTTCGGTAAAAGCGGCCGGGGAGAAGATGATCAGGGCTCCGAGGTCGGCGAGGCGCCGGTAGAGTGCTCCAAACCGCAGATCATAACAGATGGTAAGTCCCATCCAGGCCGGCTTCGCCTCGGCCACGACCGCCTCTCGACCGGGGAGTACTCTGGCCGACTCCCGGTGTATCTCGCCTCCCGGGATCGATCCGTCGAAGAGATGGATCTTCCGGTAAGCGGCGATGATCTCGCCTTCCGGTCCCAGCAGCACCGAGGTGTTATATACTTTACCAGGTATTGCCGAACGCTCCGGAAAGGAACCGGCCAGCAGATAGACTCCTTCTCGGCGGGCCGTCTCCCGGGCCCAGCTTATGATTGCTCCTTCAAGGTCTTCACCGGCCGGTCTATCTTTATCGCTCCCACGCATAAAAGCGAAGTTTTCGGGAAGAGCGATAATCTCTGCCCCCCCGCCGGCCGCTCTGCCGATCAGTTCCCCGGCTCGCCGGAGGTTCTCCTCCCGGTCTCTCCCGGAGTTCATCTGAATTACTCCGCAGGCAATGTTCATTCTTTGGTCCTCACACTGCTTCTACTGGGTGTATTCTATCACTTTTGCCTTCTCTTTACGGTATATCTCCCGGAGCGCGTCATCGTCACCTCTAATTGCTTTGAGACGGAGGTAGATGGCGGAGACTTCACTCCGTGTGATCTTCAACGGCTTTCGGTCGAAGACATGAGAGGTACACAGGGATAGACCGAGGGTCCTGACCGCGAAGACAAGGGGGAGGGCGCAAAATAACCTGATATCCTCTTCTTCCGTGGGGATGGAGACGGTATACTCCAGAGCATCGTCCAGCCAGGTCAGGGCGACGCTTACCAGGTGAGCGATCAGTCTCTTTCCCCGGGGGTCGTCGGGATGGTCGAGGAGATCCTGGAGTGTGACACCGGCTTCCCTGAGGAGTTGCCGGGGAAGATAGATGACTCCCCGGATGTTGTCATCGGTAACTCCCTTGATGATATTGGTAAGCTGGAGTCCCTGGCCGAACCGCACCCCGTATCGGCTGAGCCGGCTCTGAACATCCGCGGTGATGGAGGCGCGGTCCAGGCTGAACAGGTTGGTGAGGAGAATGCCGACGGTCCCCGCTACGTAGTAACAGTATTTCTCAAGGTCTTCGATCGTCTCCAGCCGCAGTTCGCCATCCTTGAGTTCCTTCCGGACGGTCCGGGCCATCCCTTCCGCCATCTCCCGCACCGGTCCTGTTATGGCCTGCCGGACCGGGTCGGGGAAGGCATGAAACACTTTTAACACATCGATACAATGCCGGCAGAGGTCCTGGTCCTTGCCCGAGAACCGGCCATCCGAAAATGTCTCCCGGATCGTATCGCAGTAGCCATCCCATTGCTTGACATCGAGCAGTTCCCGTCCGGCCTGTTCCAGAAGTATCGCTCGATCGGAGGCCGGCAGATCGGTCGTATCTTCAATGGTGTCAAGGATGCGGCAGATAAGATAAGCGACGCAGATTGAATCCCGGAGCGGCGCCCGCAGGAGATCGATCCCCAGGGCGAAGGTCCGGCTCACCTCGGGGAGAACCTGATGGCAGTAAATGAGGGAATCTCGTTTCATCATAAAATTAGCCCCGGTGCAACCAGGGTTAATTTATATATCATAGATAACCGGAATTGAGCATTAAAATTCACAATTTGTATCATTAGGATTATTTATTTAATTGCATATACAACTAAATAGTTGTATATATAGACCATGAAACGTCATTATGAGATAGCAAGACAGATAACGGCCTTGAGACATGATCTGGGACTAAGCCAGAGAGAATTCGGGAAAACGATCGGGGTCAGCCAACAGCAGGTTGTTAAATGGGAGAATGCCGATAGCGGTTATTCTCTGGCGAGTCTGGAGAAGATCGCCGATAGACTGGGGCTGGAAATAACCGTTAAATTCAGTTCCCGCGCCGCTCCCTCTCCACCGGGGAGTTTAAAAGTTCGGAAGATTCCGATCCGCCCGGAAGAGGAAGAAGAGATAAAAGCTAATATCGAATGGTTCAGCAAGCTGAGTCCGCTCCGCAGATTGAGGGCGGTTGAATCGTTAAACAGGTTTACCCGGAGGTTGCTTGATGCAAGCAGAGAATTTCGTCGATCCGATTGATTTTATCATCCGTCTAAATCAGGGTGGCGTGAAATACCTGCTGATCGGCCGGCAGGCATTGGTCATTTACGGCGCGCCGCTTCAATCATTCGATTATGATTTTTATATCGACCCCTCCCGGGAAACGCTGAAAAAGATCTGGAAGATAGCTAAAGACCTGCGCATGGCGATCGAGCCTCCGCCACCGAAAGCCTCCCGCAAACTATCTCTTTACGCCGATAATCTCAAAGTGGATATTTTCCGGGCGAAAAAATATCCGATTCGTTCGGGGGATTTTCTATTTTTTAATGAGATGTTTAAGAATAAGAAGATCGTGCGGGATAAAGATAAATTTTTTGTCTGTCTCTCCTCACTAGAGGATCTTAAAAAGACCAAACAGACCAGACTGACGGCCAAGGATCGGGAAGATATAAAATATATTGAGCTTCTCTTGAATACCCGGACAGGTTCTTAGACGAGGGAAGGGGAGGCGGGGTCGTGCCGCCGGAAGTTAGCCTCGGCCCGCTCGAAGCTGGTGGTGGCGTAACAGTAGCGACAGCCGAAGAGGCAGGTCTCATAAACACCGATATCCCGGCTGAGAACACATTTGCATAGCCGGCGCTGGCCCGGATCCTTCCGCCTCGAGACCCTCAAACCGAAGAGATTCCGAATCAGCACGTCATCAATACATTTGCCGGGCCTGACACCATATGGGGTCAGGTCGATCTCCTCCGCGCAACTCACTATCTCCATCCCGTTCTCCCGAGCTGAAGCGGCTATCTGGTTCATGCAGCCGGCAATTACTTCTTCAGGAATCTCCCCGCCCGGGGTGATGATGATCCCCTCTTCTCTCATTTTTTCCAGTCGTCGTCGGATCCGGGAATAGATATCCACGATACTGATCACGGAGCGACGGGTGAAGCCCCGCAGAGCCCGGGCGATCCGCCCGTAAACTTCCCGGTGGAAATTCGGGGGAGTTGCCGTGCTGAAGACAATGGGATCGTACCGCCAGATCACCTTTTCCGGGCCGACCCGTCCGGACAGTTCGCGAAAGGTCTCGATGGAAACCGAGAGCGTGGGAACCCGGGGATCAAGGGAACGGGGGTTGGCCATCAGGGTGTACTGAAAGTAATACCGGTATCCCATCTTATCCAGTTCTTCCAGGTGGGAGAAGAGGGGACGGGGGTCGCGCGTCCAGAAGACGATGACATCCACGTCTTCGGGCTTGAGAGATACTTCGGAGATCTGTTTCGGATTGAAGGGGTGGGGGACGGTGCAGCGCCCCTCCCGGATGCGGTTGATAAACCACCGGGAATAAAAGGCGGGGATATCCGTCCGTCGGCTGGCGCTGATTATCACGCGTATTCTTCCCCGGGAAAGGTTATCGACGGTCAAATGCCGCTATTCACCTTCTATTACCTTGTGTAAGGCCTCACTCAATTCTTTGATCTCATATGGCTTGACGATAACTCCGCTGAAACCGTATTGCTTATATTCTGACATTATCGGGTCAGTGGAATAACCGCTGGAAACAATTGATTTAACCTCGGGATCAACATCTTTTAGTTTTTTAATGGCTTCCTTGCCTCCCATACCCCCCGCGACGGTCAAATCTAAAATAACCGCGTCGAATGGCCGGTTAGATTCTTGAGCTTTTTTGTAAATCTCAACCGCCTCGGTACCATCATTGCTAAACTCTATCTCATACCCGATCCGCTCCAGCATCCGTCCAGTAACATCTCTGACTAATTCTTCGTCATCCATGATGAGGACCTTTCCTTGCCCGGAAATGAGTTTTTCCTCCAGGCTTTTTCTCTCCTCGATTCCTTTCTTCGATACGGGAAGATAGAAATAAAAGGTAGTTCCCACCCCCAGTTCAGAGTCGACGGTAATCAATCCATCATGGTTTTTAATGATGGAATAGGCAGTAGCCAGACCCAGACCGCTTCCCTTTTTTTTAGTGCTGAAATAAGGATCGAATATCTTCGGCCATGTGATTAAAGGAATTGGCCAGCTCCTCTATTTCATCCCCGGTTTTCAATTCTATTCTACTATCAAGCTTCCCTTTCCCAAATTCAGCAATCCCATCCATTAAACACCGGATCGGTTTCAGAATCCCAAACTTAGTTAAAAAGAAAGGGTCTTCCGCAGAATCTGTGGGTAAAAAGTTATTGAAACGCACTGGGTTTTAACCTCCAATAGCTGTTGAACACAGCAGCAAAAAGGAGGACCCAGTGCGCATTGAAAGTATACTGAATCGATTATACCGCCACAAGTCATTTGTCTACACGGGGTGTAGTTTGGAAAAGATCGGAGGGAGGGACACGTTGGTGTTCGATATCGAGCCGCGGAAAAATGGTTTAGTGAAGTGTTCGATCTGCGGGCAGGCATCACCGGTATACGATACAAGCAATAAAGTGAGACTGTTTGATTTCGTACCGCTATGGAACATTCCGGCGTATTTTCGTTATCGAATGCGTCGAGTAAGTTGCCCGGTGCATGGTGTTCGCGTAGAGCGTATCCCGTGGGCTGAGGGTAAATCGCATCTGACCAAGCCATATCAGTTGTTTCTGGCGAGGTGGGCACGGAAGCTTTCATGGAAAGAAGTTGCGGAATCATTCGGAAGCACCTGGGATAACGTGTACCGCTCTGTAAAGGCCATTGTGGAGTATGGCATGAAACGCCGGAGTCTGGACGGGATCACGGCCATTGGGGTGGATGAGATCCAGCATGGCAAAGGGCATCAATACTTGACGCTGGTCTATCAGATCAATGCCGGCGTGCGTCGTCTGCTGTTTGTGGGGCGCGACCGTAAAGCCAAGACTTTGCTGCGATTCTTTCACGATTTTGGCAAGGAGCGTTGTGCTCGGCTGAAGTATGTTTGCTCGGATATGTGGAAGCCATATATCAAGGTAATTAGCAAGAAGGCTTCGCAAGCACTGCACATTTTGGATCGTTTTCATATTGTACAGAACCTGGGTAAGGCATTGAACAAGATCCGTGCTGAAGAAGCCCGGCGTATGAAGCAAGAAGGGTTCGAGGAGGTATTGACGCACACGAAATACTGCTTTTTGAAGAAAGAAGAGAATCTGACCGAGCGCCAGAAAATGAAGCTTGACGAAGTACTGCAATATGACCTGAAAAGCGTTCGGGCGTATCTGTTGAAGGAAAGTTTTCAACTTTTTTGGGAGTACAAGAGTTCGTATTGGGCTTCTTGGTTCCTGAAAAAGTGGTGTGCCCGGGCTATGCGTTCGCGACTGGAGCCGATCAAAAATTTCGTCCGGATGTTACGTAAACATGAGCCGCTGATTATGAACTGGTTCAAGGCCAAGAAGCAGTATTCAAACAGCATTGTCGAGGGTATGAATCGCAAAATAAATTTGGTAACAAGAAAATCCTACGGTTTTCGGAACCTTGAAGTGCTCAAAATAGCCCTATTTCATACGATGGGCCAACTCCCTGAACCTGAATTCACCCACAGATTCTGCTGAAGAGCCTAACATTTAAAAGAGTAGTAATATGATGAGCACTCCGTGTAGGGAATAATTATTTTTCACAAGAGCAACCGTTGGCGGGACCGCGGGATCTGTCCCTGTGGGGCACCAGTCAAAAGTCACCAGTCACCAGTCACCGTTCACCAGTCACCAATCACCACTCACTATTTCTCCTTTCTTCTTCCCTCCCCCTTGTGTATAATCTCCTCCTAAAGAGGAGACTGAATATCAGTGTGATAGAGCAGAGAAGAGAAATAAGGCAGTAAAAGCACGCCCTCCCCCAAGGATTGTTCCAATGATAACTTGACCAATTAAGTTAACCTATGTTAACTTATACCTATTAGGTTAACATAGAATTAGATCAGCAAATCAATTAATCTGTCAGGCAAACATCATGAGTGGCAAGCAATATATTTCTATTCCCCAGTTAGCAGAAATCTTTGGCATCAGCCAGATCGCGGTGTACGGAAAGTCAAAAATGGACAGATTAAAGCGGTCCGGATCGGGAGGAATTATGCTATCCCGAGAAAAGTTATCTCCGGTCTTCTGGGTAGCGAGCTGACCGCCGGGCATAAGCGGAGTCTCGATCGGGCTATCCGCCGGACAGTAAAAGAGTACGGTGAGGTTCTGATAAAGCTGGGTAACGGTTGATGGAGATCCTTTCGGTAAAAGAAGTGAAGTATATCTCTTTCCGGCTTGCCCGTGAACTGATGTCGTTTAACGAGCCGATCCCCGATTTCTCGACCCGTTTCCCCAACCTCCTCGAGAGCTGCCTGGCAACCCCATTCCAGAGTTTTGGTAGCCGGACTCTCTATCCTTCATTGCTTTCCAAGGCTTCTAACTTCTTTTACCTCATGATAAAAAATCATTCATCCCAGAATGGGAATAAGTAGATCGCAATGACCTCTCTATTTGTTTTTCTCTCGAAAAACAAAAAGTGGTTAAAGGTCGATGCCCAGGAACTCTACAACTTCACAATGTGGGTAGCCCAGAGCCCCGCGAAAGTTAAAGATGAAACGGTAAAGACGATAGAAAATTTTTTAAATCTAATTTACCTGATTTTAAATAAGTCAGCAAAGGCAACACGTTTCCTATTTCAATTACTAATTGCAAGGGTTTGACCTCAAAGGAGGCCCGCGATGGGAGATAAAGGCAGGAAGGACAAGCACAAGGCGCAGAAGCAGAAGATAACCAAACAGCAGCAGAAAGAAAAAAGGAAGTTTGATAAGCATCTGAGAAGAACACCGTAACGGAAAATATAATGGGGTGTCCGCCTTGATAGCCATTTCGGGGAGCTAAGTGCACCTTTTTATAAATACGGTGACGTATCAAGGGCGTTGAGGCGCCTGGTCTGCAAGGCGCGAGGAGGGAGTCCCGCCTATATTTGTGCCAGATGGTATTTAACCCGGAATCGGCAAGTAGCGCCGGGAAATTAAAAAATACCACATCTAAAAACTGTTTTTAGAATCCTGGGAAACAAAAGACTGCACACAAGGCGATCTAAAGTGTTTCATCAACTAAAATGGCTA
>JAVCDH010000081.1 GCA_030765805.1 Candidatus Euphemobacter frigidus | reverse complement strand
CGCTCGGGAGCCGATATTTTCTTCGGCTACTTCATCCGGGAATCCACCCATCGATTTAAAGCGGTCTTCCGGCCGCCGCTGCGGATTGACCGGTCCGCTCCCTGGGAAAACAGGGAGAGACAGATCATCACTGGCCTGGTAAAAGAGATGGAAGAGTGTATTGTCGAGAACCTCACCCAGTGGTATATGTATTACCGTATCTGGCCCTGATTAACAGGATAATGAATAGCGAGCAGCAGAATTCGGGTATGGTGGCGGAAACCGTGGCTGTTCTCATCCCCGCTCGTGATGAAGCTGAGAGGATTACGGCGGTAGTGGAAGAAGCAAAACGGTTCGTCTCCCGGGTTCTGGTGATTGACGACGGATCAATCGATGAGACGGCGTCTCGGGCGCGTTCCGCCGGGGCGGAGGTGATTCGTCATGCGGTTAACCTGGGCAAAGGGGCCGCCCTCCGGACGGGATTTGAGGAGTTGATCGCCGGAGGGAGTGACGCCGTCATCGTCCTGGACGGAGACGGACAGCATGATCCGGAAGAGATTCCGGACTTCATCCGGCCGGCCCGGGAGAGCGGGGTCGGGATCGTTCTCGGCAATCGGATGTGGAACGCCACCGGGATGCCGCCGGTTCGCTACTGGACCAACCGGATAATGTCGTCGATAATATCATGGTTGAACGGGCAGAAGATCCCGGACAGCCAGTGCGGTTACCGGTTGATTAAGAAGACGGTGCTGGAACGGCTCAAATTTACCACTCAAAATTACGATACGGAATCCGAGATGCTGATTCAGGCCGCGCGCCTTGGTTTTAAGATCCGTTCCATCCCGATCAGAACCATATATTCCGGTCAGGCAAGCAAGATCCATCCGGGCCGGGATACCCTCCGGTTTATCGGGCTGGTTCTTCGGAACCTCGTGCGCCGGATAACGGCCAGATAGGATAGAGGCATGACGCAGACACATGAGACAGATAACGAGGCCTCTCTCTTGAGAGAGTGGATGGTCTCCCGGCAACTGGAGCCCCGGGGAATTACCGATCCGCGGGTGCTGTCGGCTTTCCGGGATGTGCCCCGGCATGAATTTGTTCCCGGAGTCGACCTCCGCTCGGCCTACGGCGACCACCCGGTGCCGATCGGGGAGGGCCAGACCATCTCCCAGCCATACATGGTCGCGGTCATGACTCAGTGCTTAAAGCTGACCGGTACCGAGAAGGTGCTGGAGATCGGGACCGGGTCCGGTTATCAGGCGGCCATCCTCTCCCGTCTGGCGGAGAAGGTTTATACCGTGGAGCGGATTGCCGCCCTCGCCCACCGCACGGAAGAGTTCTTCCAGAGGAGCGGTTATACCAATGTAACAATAAAAGTTGGAGACGGAACTCTGGGCTGGCCCGAGTCCGCCCCCTACGACGGGATTATCGTGACCGCCGGTTCTCCCGCAGTTCCCCCGCCGCTGATCGAGCAGCTGGCCGAAGGTGGCCGGTTGGTCATCCCCGCCGGGGGAGGGTACTCGCAGCGGCTTCTGGTTCTGGAGAAGGTCGGAGGAAAGATTATCCAGCGCGATGAAGGAGGCTGTGTCTTTGTCCCCCTGATCGGGGAGCACGGCTGGAAAGACCGGAGTTAATTTAATTTATAAGATGAAGATATTGCGTAATTTATATGACTGGGTATTACATTGGGCGAATACACCATATGGCCCTCTGGCACTCTTCGTTCTGGCATTTTCCGAGTCATCTTTCTTCCCCATCCCCCCGGATGTTCTTCTGATTGCCTTAATTTTAGGAAATCCCCGAAAAGCTTTTCGGTTTGCCCTCATCTGCTCAATCGCTTCGATTGTCGGAGGGTCATTCGGTTATTTTATCGGTTATCACCTCTGGTGGTCATCGCCGGGAGTCTACTCCGCGTTGGCTGAATTCTTCTTCAACCATATCCCGGGTTTTACCCAGCTTCTGTTTGATACCGTGCGGCAGAAATATGAACTTTATTCTTTCTGGATAGTCTTCACAGCCGGCTTTACGCCCATTCCTTACAAGGTTATTACTATTAGCGCCGGAGCATTTAACATCAACTTTCCGCTGTTTTTAATCGCCTCCACTATCAGCCGCACCGCCCGATTTTTCTTGGTGAGTGTCCTGCTGTGGAAATTCGGCCCCCCGATCAAGGTATTTATCGATAAGTATTTCAACTTACTTTCAATCGCGTTCGTGGTATTATTGGTTCTGGGATTTGTCGTCATAAAATATTTTCTTCATTGAGCAATAATCTCCCGGGCAGTCAAATACAGGCAATAAAAAGCAGTTTGTTGGAAGTGTAAATATTTACTTCATTACGGGGCGTAGCGCAGTCTGGCTAGCGCGCACGGTTCGGGTCCGTGAGGTCGGGAGTTCAAATCTCCCCGCCCCGACTGATAATCCGGGTTCGGCAGGATGAAATGAGCTCCGCCTCTGGGGAGCACTACGATTAACGCTGAAGGCGCCGCGTTCTGTTTTTCTAAAAATTTCAAGATGAGATACGCCATCCTCTCCGACATCCATGGCAATCTGGAAGCGTTGCGGGCGGTTCTTGATGAAGCGCGCCGCCGCGCGGTCGAGAGTTATATCTGCCTGGGTGATATCGTAGGTTATGGGGCCAACCCCAATGAGTGTCTGGAGATGCTCCTGGAGTTGAGCCCGGCAACGGTACTGGGGAACCACGATGCCGCCGTCTGCGGCCGGGAAGATCTGGAGAATTTCACTCCCCTGGCCGCTCAGGCCATTATCTGGACCAGGGAGCGGATAAAGCTGGAGGGCAGAGCCTATCTCGCCTCTCTGCCGCTGGTGCGAACAATTGGTAACATTACCATCGTTCACAGCAACCTGTCGCACCCCTCCGACTGGCGGTATATCTTCTCCCCCGGTGAGGCATTATCCTCCTTTGACCGATTGGACCGGCAGGCCTGTTTCTTCGGCCATTCCCACCGTCCCGTTGTCTTCCGCGAGAGCGAGGGGTGGGTTGATTATGTCGAGGAACCAATATTTCACCTGGTGGACGGTTGCCGGTATCTCATCAACGTGGGGAGTGTCGGTCAGCCCCGGGACCGTGATCCCCGGGCCGCTTTCGCTGTCTTTGATCAGGAAACAGGGACCGTTGAGATCGTCCGGGTCGAGTATCCGGTGGGGACGGCCCGGGAGAAAATCCTGGATGCAGGGCTCCCGGCTCGTCTGGCAAACCGGCTTTTAAAGGGGGAATGAACCGGATGAAGAGAAGCGACGCGAAGAAGAAGATCGAGAAGCTCAGAAAAGCGATCCGGCATCACGATTATCTCTACTATGTAAAAGACTCGCCCGGGATCCCCGATTGTGATTACGATCGGCTTTATCGTGAATTGATCTCTCTGGAGAAGCAATTTCCGGAACTGATTACACCTTCCTCTCCGACCCAGCGGGTGGGCGGCCAGGCCCTGAAGGAGTTTGAATCTTTCCGCCATCAGTTGCCGATGCTGAGTATGGATAACACTTACTCCGAGGAAGAACTGAGGGAATTTGAAGAGAGAAACCGGCGACTCCTGCCCGAAGCCCGCTTCACCTATACGGTGGAGCTGAAGATTGACGGTGTTTCCGTGGCCCTGATCTACAAAAATAGTGAGCTTGAGGTGGGGGCGACTCGGGGTGACGGGGTGACCGGGGATGATGTTACCAACAACATCAAGACCATCCGTTCCATCCCCCTCCAACTCAAGAACAGAGCGGTTCCGCCGGAACTCGAGGTGCGGGGAGAGGTCTACATCGATAAAGCGAGCTTCGCCCGGATTAATCTCCAGCGGGAAGAACGGGGAGAACCGGTCTACGCGAATCCCCGGAATCTGGCCGCCGGCTCCCTCAAACAGCTCAACCCGGCCGTCACCGCCGGACGCCATCTGAAGAGCTGGGTATACTCCACGTCTCAACCGTTGGTCCTCTCCTGCCGCAGCCACTTTCAGTTGCTGAAGAGACTGGAAGAGATCGGATTCAGGGTCGAGCCCCATTATCGCTTATGCCGGGACATGGATGAAGTGATCGAGTACTGCCGCCTCTGGCAGGAGAAGAAGAACGAACTGGACTACATGGTCGATGGGATGGCGGTCAAGGTCGATTCTTATGAGCTGCAGCAAGAACTGGGCGAGACATCAAGATCGCCCCGCTGGCAGATAGCCTATAAATTTCCGGCCGAGCGGAAGCCGACCCGTTTGAAGAAAATAATAGTTCAGGTGGGAAGACTGGGGACTCTGACACCGGTCGCGGAGCTTTCGCCGGTTCGGATCTCCGGGACCATCGTTAGTCGGGCCAGTCTCCATAATCAGGACGAGATCGACCGGAAGGATATTCGGGAAGGAGATATGGTCCTGGTGGAAAAAGCCGGCGAGATTATCCCCCAGGTGGTGATGGCGCTGAAAGAGAAGAGAACGGGCCGGCCAAAAAAATTCCGGATGCCCCGGGTCTGCCCCGCTTGCGGCAGTCCCGTGGTGCGTCCGGAGGGAGAGGTCGCCTACCGGTGTGAAAATATCTCCTGCCCGGCCCAGATCAGGGAACGGCTCCAGCACTTCGCTTCCCGGACGGCGATGAATATCAAGGGGTTGGGGCTGAAGGTGATCGAGCTGCTGGTGGAACGGGGTCTGGTCTCCGACCCGGCCGACCTCTACCATCTAAGCGAAGCGAAGGTGGCGGCGCTTCCCCGGATGGGGAAGAAGTCGGCCGAAAATCTTCTCGCGGAGATAGAAGAGAGCAAAAGCCGCTCGCTGGAGCGGTTGATCTACGGTCTGGGAATTCGCCATGTCGGCCGGACCGCCGCCCGGACACTGGTGGGAGAATACCCGAAACTGAAGGATCTCGAGCAGGCAACTCCTGCGGAGTTAGAGGAGATCTCCGAGATCGGTCCGGTTATGGCGGACAGCGTCCGGCTCTTCTTCCGGAATGACCGTAACCGTAAAGTCCTGGAAAGGCTGCGGAAAGTGGGCGTGGGCCGGACGGTTGGCGCGGGGCGCGCGGGGCGCGCGGCCGGGAAACTGGCCGGGAAGACCTTTGTCTTTACCGGAGCGCTGAAAAACTATACGCGGGAGGAGGCCGAGGAGCTGGCAGTGGAGCGGGGAGGGAGGCCATCTTCCGCGGTCAGTAAAAAAACCGATTTTGTGGTGGTGGGGGAGAACCCGGGCTCAAAAGCCGTGAAGGCGAAAGAACTGGGGGTTAAGATAATCTCCGAGGACGAGTTTAAATCGATGCTTTAAAAAGATGAAAACCAAGGTATACTTTGCCGATCCCACCGCCCATGCTCGGCGGTCGCTCTTGGCCAAGCTCTCCGACCTCTTTGACGCGAGCGGTGGACCGGAAATCTTTCAGCGGGGAGATAAAGTGGCGGTCAAGGTCCACTTCGGAGAGGAAGGGAATACCTCATATCTCAATCCCGCCTTTGCCCGTCTCCTGGTTGGCAAATTGAATGATCTGGGCGCGAAACCGTTTCTGACCGATTCAAATACCCTCTACCGCGGAAAGAGACATACCACCGAAGACCATCTCCTCACCGCCCGTCGGCACGGTTTTACCGAAGAAAATCTGGGCGCGCCGGTTGTCATAGCCGATCGGTTTGTCGCGGTGGAGGGAGGAGTCGCGGGAACGCCTCCGGCCCGGATCGCGAAGGTGGTCCAGGACGCGGACAGTCTTCTGGTCATCACTCACGTCACCGGCCATGTTATTTTTGGATACGCGGGAGCGATCAAGAACGTCAGCATGGGATGCGCCTCCCCGGCCGGGAAGCAGACCATACATAGCGATTTGAAGCCGGAGGTCGTGGTGGAGAAGTGCGTCGCCTGCGGCACCTGCCTGCGGTACTGTCCGGTCGGCGCGATCTCTCAGGATAAAGATGGGAAGGCGAAGATCGACCAAAGCGTCTGTATCGGCTGCGGGGAGTGCATAGCCGTCTGCCCGGTCGGGGCCATCCCCCCGATCTGGAAGGGGGAGACCTCCCGCCTGGCGGAGAAGTCCGCGGCCTACGCCCGGGCGGTGTTGAGGGATAAAAAAGGCAAGGCGCTTTTTCTCAACTTTCTGATCGATATCACCCCCGACTGTGATTGCTGTGATTGGAGCGACCCGCCTTTTGTTCCCGACCGGGGGATCCTCGCCTCCCGGGATGTCGTCGCCATCGATCAGGCTTCGGTCGACCTGGTCCGAAAAGCCCCGTTGATCCCGGGCTCGATAGTGGTCAAGAAGAGACTTCGGCTCTCCCGGAAGAAGATAACACCTGCCGTCGCCTCACAGTACAACTGTCTCCCCCGGTTGCGTGACCCATTCAAGTCCCTCTTCGGAATCCAGATCGAACCTTTTCTGGAGGAGGCGGAGGAGGCCGGCCTCGGCTCCCGGGATTACAGATTGATGGAACTCTCGTAATTATGAAGATAAATAGATTGGTAACAGTACTTTTAGTCGCTCTGGGGGCGGGCATGCCGGCTGCCGGAAAAGCCGGGAATGATACCGAGCGCATCCGCTCGGCGATCGTCAAGATCCGGAATGTCAGCCAGCGGGCGAACTATGAAGCCCCCTGGGAAGATCGTGACTTCTCCGGTGGGCGCGGATCCGGCGTCATCATCTCCGGGAACCGGATCCTTACCAGCGCCCATGTCGTCAGTGATTCAAAGTATCTTGAGATTGAGAAAGAGAAGAGCGGAACCCCCTACCGGGGAGTGGTCTCGTTTATCGGGCATGACTGTGACCTGGCGCTGATCGATGTCCTCGACCCCACGTTCTTCGAGGAGACCACCTCTCTGCCTTTCAGTCAGGAGATCCCCGAACTGGGATCGCTGGTGCTGGTCTATGGATTTCCTTCCGGCGGCCGGAGGATCTCGGTCACCCGGGGTATTATCTCCCGGATTGATTATACTCGCTATAGCCATTCCGGCCGGGATTATCACCTTATCCTCCAGATCGACGCCGCCATCAACCCGGGGAACAGCGGTGGACCGGTTCTCCAGGATGAAAAGATCGTGGGGATCGCTTTCCAGGTTGTTAAGAAATCGGAGAATGTCGGGCATGTCATCCCAATTACGGTGATCAACCATTTTCTGGATGATATTGAGGATGGGATCTATGACGGCTATCCGGATTTGGGGATCATTCCGACCCGTTTGCTCAATCCCGCCTACCGGGATTACGTGGGGCTGCCGAAGGGTAAGACCGGTGTGGTAATCTCGGACCTGATCCCCGGTCATTCCGCCATCGATGTTATCCATCCCGGCGATCTACTTCTCTCGATCGACGGGAACCCGATCAGAAACGACGGAACGATTCTGATCGACGACAAAAGTTACCAGCTGGAAGAAGTGGTCGAGCGGAAGCAGGTGGGAGACGAGGTAGTCTTTCGACTGATCCGGGACGGGGAGGAGATCACCTGCCGGGTACCGCTCAAGAAGAATGTGGAGTTGATGAAGTCGTGGAAGGAGTACGAGGAGAAGCCCGAGTACTATCTCTTCGGCGGATTGCTCTTCCAGCCACTCTCTCTGGAGTATCTGAAGACCTGGCGGGGCGACTGGTGGAACCGGGCGGATTCTCGCTTGCTCTACTACTTCAATTATTATAACCGGGACAAATTGTGCCTTGCCCGGCCGGAAGTGATTCTGCTGACCCGTATCCTGGCCGCGCCGGTCAATCAGTACTACTCCGGCCTCTCCGACCTGGTGGTGGACACGGTGAACGGGGAGAAAATAGTCTCTCTCGCCTCCCTGATCAGCGCCTTTGCGGCACAGACTGGAGATTTCCACATCATTGAGTTTGAAGGCGACCTCCCGCCCTGCGTCTTAAACGCCCGCCGGCTTAAGAAAGAGAATCTTCGGATCCTTGAGCGGTACGGGGTAAGCCAGGACCGGTATCTCGCCCCGCGGGAAGATAAAAATTGACATGAGCTATATAAATATATTGGGCCTCCGGGGAGAAGGGCAGAGGGTAGTCATAACTTCTATTCTTCTGTTACTCTCTCTGGTCTGCGGGGCGGTTCACGCCCAATCAACCTCCGAACCGGTGAAGAATGTCCCGGTCAAGCTCTATGTAACCTACCAGGAGACGGATTACTCCAGCCCCTGGAAGAAGAAGAAAGCGAACAGCCGCCTGGGTTACGGCTGCGTTCTTCCCGATCGAAAGATCCTGACCACCGCCGATATCGTAAAAGACGCCACCATGATTAAGGTGGAGAAGAATACCGAAAAAAAATACTACCGGGGCAGGATCGAGGTCATCGATTATGATGTCGACCTGGCGATCGTCACCGTCGACGATGATTCTTTCTTCAATGACCTCAACCCGGTTGAACTGGAGGAGCGGGTCCGGATCGATCAGCCGGTCAAGTTCCTGGTCCTGGAAGAGTCGGAGAAGATCCGGGCTATCCCCGGGGAGATCGTGAAGGTCTCGGTCGAGAAGTATTATCTCAGTCCCGATAGCTTCCTCACCTACGGCGCGGCGGTTAACTTTGAGGACCGGGGTGGAGGATGGAGTGAACCGGTCTTCTCCGGCGGCAAGTTGATCGGCCTCACCATGTCCTACAACAGCAAGAAGCAGTACGCCACCATTATCCCGACCTCGATTATCAAGCATTTTCTGGACGCGATCCGGCCCGAAGGATATATCGGTTTTCCCTACCATGGATTTATCGGTGCCGCGGTGAGGGATCCCGAGTTTAAGAGATACCTCCACCTCCCTCCCGGAGTTGAGGGGATCTATATCCAGTCGGTCTTCCCCGACGGCTCGGCGGACGGAACGCTGAAAGAGGGTGATCTCCTCCTCTCCATCGACGGTTTCGAGATCGATGGAGACGGTTATTATGAAGATCCGTTCTGGGGCAAACTTGACTGCCGGGATATCTTCTCCCGGTTTCACTATCCGGGGGACACGATCGAGGTTGAGTTCTTCCGGAACGGCGCGGTGGATCGGAAGAAGATGAGATTGAAGAGATTCAGCCGTTCGGACTACCTGATTCCTCCTTATAGCTGCGGCTCGGTGACGGAGTACCTGATTGTCGGGGGCCTGATTATCCAGGAGTTGACGGCCGATTATCTGAAAGAGTGGGGGGAGAAATGGGGGACCAAAGCGAATAAGAAGTATCTTTATTTTTATAATTACCACTCCCGGAGCCCGGAACCGGGGAGGGAGCGGATTGTGATCTTAAATAAGATTCTCCCTGATCAGATCAACCTCGGTTATCAGCGCATGGATGAACTGGTCGTGGCGGAGGTGAACGGGCGCCCGGTCTCCCGGCTTGAGGATGTGGTCGAGGCGTTGGAACAACCCGAGAATGTTCACCACCGCTTCAAATTCGAGGAGTTCGGCCGCGAGTTGATCCTCCCGGCCGATACCCTTAGCGAAGCCGACCGGAGAATCGGGGAGCAATACGGAATCGGCGAGATGCGGCGGATTATCAAATAATCCATAAATTATTCTATCTTTCCATGAAGAATCTCCCCCCCAGCTTTACGATTGTTCTTATGTTGATCGTCGTCCCGCTTATCGTCTTCGGTTCGGCCGGCCGCTACGGGTTTGTGGGGTGGGACGATGACATCCACGTCTATAACAATCTCTATCTCACCCGCTTGACTCCAGGTAATATCCTCCATTTCTGGGCCACCCCGCACGAGGCGATGTATATTCCCGTTACCTTTACCGCCTGGACGTTCCTTTCCGCGTTTTCTCGATTGGTATCACCCGCGAGCGCCTTCGATCCTTCGATCTTCCATCACGCCGATATATTCCTGCACCTGATAAATGTGCTCCTGCTTTACGGGATACTGAAGCTGCTGCTCCGGGGAAGCAGCCGTGATCCCGGTCGGATCGAGTGGGCGGCCGGACTGGGGGCGCTGCTCTTCGCCATCCACCCCCTCCAGGTCGAGCCGGTGATCTGGATCTCAAGCCTCAAAGACGTGCTCTGCGGATTCTTCTCCCTGGTCGCTCTCGGGCAGTATCTTCGTTACGCCCAGGCGGTGGAGATTAACCGGAAGCTCCCTCATGTCAACCGGCGGAAGCGGAGGCGCTGCGGAGTCATCGCGACCGTGGCTTTCGGCCTGGCCCTTCTCTCCAAGGCGGCGGCGGTCCCGGTGGTGGCGCTGGCCTGGCTGCTGGTCCATTTTCGCTGGCGGGACTCCGAGTTGACCGGCCGGCGGGGGTGTCTGAAGGCTCTCTTCCAGCCTCCCTTTACGCTTCTCTTCCTCTGGCTGGGGATGACGCTGCCGGTTATCTTCCTGGCCGCCTTCGCCGAGGAAGGGCTCCCCCTGGGATATATCGCTCCACTCTGGGGCCGCTTCCTGATCGCCCTGGACGCGATCGCCTTTTATCTCTATCAGCTGGTCCTACCCCTGAACGTGGGGATCGACTACGGCCGGACCCCGGAACTGGTAATGAGCGGAAGATGGCTGTATTTTATCTGGATCTTCCCGGTTGCTTTAACTGCCGGTCTTCTATTTTTGAAGGGCCGCCGGCGCTTACTGATCGTCCTGGGGATTTTTGTGATTGGGGTCCTGCCGACCCTGGGGCTGGTTCCCCACGGCTACCAGGTATTCTCGACGGTGGCCGACCGGTTCCTCTATCTCTCGATGATCGGGCCGGCCCTGGCTCTGAGCTGGCTCTTTCTCCGTTGCCGGAAGAGCGTGGTGACCGGGCTCTGCGTCGTCATCCTCGGTCTGCTGGCTCTGTCCGCTCTGGTCCAGGCTCGGTACTGGGGGGATAATATAACTCTCTTCCGTCACGCCCTGGCCATCAATCCCCGCAGTTATATGGCCAACTACAACCTGGGGCTGACCCTCTCCGGCGAGGGCAAACCGGAGGAAGCGATACGACACTACGAGAGGGCGATCGAGATTAAGCCCGACTACGGCCGGGCCCACAATAACCTGGGGGCGATCCTGACCGAGCAGGGCCGGCGGACCTTGGCGATCTCCCATTACGCCGAGGCCTATCGTCTGGATCCGGGAAACGGGAGAGCTTTCTTCAACCTCTACTGCGCCCACAACGACCTGGGGATCAAGCTGGCGGACGCGGGGGACCGGGAAGAGGCGATCATTCAATATCGGGAAGCTATTAATGTTAACCCGTATTACGCTGAAGCCTACAACAACCTGGGAAATGCCCTGGCGGCCCGGGGAGAGCTAAAGGAAGCCTCCGCTCAATACCGCCGGGCGCTCCGGATCAAACCGGATTACGCGATGGCCGCCAACAACCTGGGGATTGCCCTGATCAGGCAGGGAAAGCAGGACGAAGCCATCAAGTCTTTTGTCTATGCGCTCCAGGTCAATCCCGGCTTTACCCAGGCCCGCCAGAATCTGGAGCGGGCGCGGCGGTCTTTACCGTAGTTGGGACTTGCTCGGGAAGTTTCTCAAGTCCAATCAGCTATTTTATTAGAAGAATGGGGGCTTCCTCCTCCGGACCGCTTCGCGGGCGTAGATATACATCCCCGCCGACCAGGCTTGCCCGGCCATCCCCCGGGGCTGGCCGGTCTCTCCCTGAAACCACTCGTTGAACTCCCAGGGGCCGTTCTTTCCCCGCTTATTCAAGCGCGCCAGGGCTGTCAGGGTTTCTTCCGCTTCGCGGTACTTCTTCATCTTGACCAGCGCGGCCACATAAAATCCGCCTAAGAACGGCCAGATGCCGCCGTTGTGGTAGTTGTGGGGAAGATTGAGGTCCCCGAACGTATAATAATAACGCCAATCTTTCTCTCCGGGTAAGACCGGGGGGTGAAGTGACTTCAGCGGCCCGGGGCGGTCCAGTTTAAACTTTTTTATCAGATCGAGAATAGTCAAGGAGCGATCCTTGCCGGCCACACCGGAGAGTATTGCCAGGAGATTACCGAATGAATCAAACCACTCCCCGAAGTCCCGGAAGGTGAGATATGGCAGATAGTAGGATGATTTCTTCAGGATGCGTTTTTCCGGCAGGACGAGTTTCCGGCCGAGACTGTCAAGGCCGAACGATGTGAATGTCTCGGTGCCCAGGCTGGGTTTGAGGTGGGGCAGGAGATCATCGGCTTTCCCCCGGTACCAGAAGTGACGGTTGATCCGTCTCTTCAGAGTTTCTGCTCTCTTTCGGCAGATCTCCCCGGACGTAGGATCTTTCATCACCACGGCCAGCCAACCCGCCTTCCTAAGAGCCAGATAATAAAGAAGATTTACATAAAGACCTTTTCCCCGGACGGCGAAGAGATCCTCCCAGTCGGCTCCTTCGGCCATGGTTATCAGACCGGTCCGGTCAACGTCCTGGTGTTCGTACCAGGTCAGCGCTTTCCGCAGGGCAGGGTAGATCTGCTTTAAAAACTTTTCATCCCCGGTCTGCTGGAAGAAGTTGGCGCTGCCGATGATAAGCCACAGCCCCCCGTCCGCGTAAGCCTGGAAATTCGGCTTCCGCCCCTTGATATGGACATTATTGAGGATGAGACCAAGCGGGGTCTGGTGTTCTGTCAGGAGCTTAAAGCAGGCTTTCAGCGATAGATTAATCTCCCGGTCACCGGCCAGCACCGCACCCATGAGCGTGATCATGCTGTCCCGGGCCCATACCTGCGGGTAACCGTGGGGCCGGGCTGAAGCCGTCATTCCCCGGGGCCGGGCGCAGGTGCCCAGCATCCGGAGGGCTTGATGATAAGCCTGCCGGCACAACGTTTCTTCTTCGCGGGTATTCATGTTGACGGCTGATATACGTTTAGAATTATAAAGGGCGGAATCCCGAAGCTGAAGGACGGGTCCATGCCGCGGTACTCTGCCCCGGCGGGATTAGAGCATGATGATGTCCTCGTCCCGGTAGAGGGCGAGAAAGAGCAAAAGATAGTCCCTCAGATGCCGCGTCAGGAGGAAGTGTTGCCGGACATGCTCCTTCCCGTTCTTCCCCAGCCAGGCGGCGTATTCCGGATTGTTGAGGAGTTTCTTTACCCCCCAGGCGGCCCCTACGATGGTCCGGCAGAGGATCCCGGTTCGCTCATGCTCGACCTGGAGGGGAATTCCCCCCACCGCCGAGGCGACCACCGGCCGGGCCTTCCAGAGGGCCTCGCTTACCACCAACCCGAAACCCTCCCGGATCGACTTCTGGATGATGACGGTCGACGCCCTCTGGAGCGCGTTGATCTCGATGTCGTTGTTCTCGGGGGAGATGAGGAGGATGTGGATATCGGGGTCGTCTCCAGCCGCCTCGCGGACCTCAGCCAGGATCTTGTCGGTCTCCGGATCATCGGCCGCCTTGTTCCCGGCCAGGATCAGCTGACAGTCGTTATACTTCTTTACCAACTTGAAGGTCTCGATGACGCCGACCGGATCTTTCAGGTAATCGAAGCGTGAGATCTGGGTGAGAATCGGTCTTCCCGGATCGATTCGATATTTGTTCAATACATTCGCTATTGTCTCCTCCGGCAGTTCCCGGTTCTTATCGCTCAGAGGATCGATCGAAGGAGAGATCAGGAACTGCCTTCGGGGGAACCTCCGGGAGAAGAGAGGGCTGGAGAAGACCAGGGAGTCGTATTTGATGATATACTCCCTCAGGAACTGGAAGAGAACCTTATCCGCCCGGGAGATATCTATGTGGCAGCGCCAGATCCACTTTTGCCGTCGGGTCTTTCTATTTATCAGCATGATAGGCTGGGGATCGTGGATGAATACAATATCACCGCCCAGGTCCATCCTCTCCATGTTGCGCAGGTTGACCTCTATGAAAAGCTGATAGTCATCTTCAGTTATGGTCTCGGGGCGCCCATGCAGTGCGTTATGAATTTTTTTAGTTACGTCGAAGAAGGCCGGGTCTCCCGAGATTACATCCCAGCGGGCTTCCACTCCCACCTGATTGAGGAGGGGGACCAGGTTGATCAGGATCTCCGCCACCCCGCCCCCGATCCGGGTGGAGTTGATATTCAGCACCGATTTTCCTTGGAGGCGTTCCCCCAGAAACCGGAGCTCCCGGATGATATTCCGGCCGACGATCGGTCTGTATTCATCCAGTTTTTTCATTTTTTATTATTTTCCAGGATATTTATAATCTTCTTCCGCAGCCCTTCCAGGGTGAAGGCATAGGGGTCGAGGGCGGCTATTCTGTCTCCAAGTTCTTTTTTGAGCAGAGCGGTCTCCAGCCAGTAGGAGAAGTCGTTGGTACCCCGCTCCAGCCGGAGGCGGGCTTCATACATGTGAAAAAAGATCGAGGATATGGAGACCCGCTTCAGCACTCTCTCAAACGACTCCAGTGAGTCGACCCGGTAAGGCATGGGGAGGATGAAGCTGACCGACTTTATAAAGTGGAAGAGGGAGTCTCGGTCGGCAAACCGTTTCTTCGCCTCCGGGTGCTCTTTCAGGTAAGCCTCGATCGTCTCAACCAGGGCCCGGCGGAGATCGTGGATGGTGGAGAACCCGAAGGTGTCAATCCCGTTCAGCTTTTCCCCCAGTGTCTTCTCTCCCAGAACGTTGCTCACCCAGCCGGAAAAGTCATTGGGCGATTCCAGCGAGAGGTATTGGTGCTTTTCCACGAACCGGTGGGTATGGTGATAGATGGACGACCCCGGGACCTCCCGGATCAATCGAAGTAGCTGGACGAGATTGGACGCAGTCAGACCGGTCAGCTCCGGGAGATTGAACCGAGTGTAGAAAGTGAACGGGGCTATATTTTTGTTGATTTTTGTCATTTGTTAATATAGTTCTACCAATCGGGAAATAAAACTCCGAACTTCCTCTACTCCATTAAGATAATATTGAGCATTGCTTCCATCCTCCGCTCTTCCCACCCGGATGGTGATCCCCTTCTCTCCGATTACCCGGAAGGCGTCCTCGTCGGTCCGGTCATCGCCGGTGTAAACCGTGAGGACCTTCTTGCCTCCGGCTACCCGACTTACTTCGCGCTGGAGCCAGGTTATGATCTTCCCCTTGTTCCAGTCGACCGGCGGTCTGATCTCGATGACTTTCTTCCCGGAGGTAACCTTGACCTGGCCCCGCCGGACCGGATCTTTGGTAATAGTCTCAATAATCCGTAGAGTACGGTCAAGATTATTTTCGTCCACCCTCCGGAAATGAACACTGATGGTGAGGCCCTTGTCCTCCACCTGGACGCCATCGATCCCCCTCAGCTCCTCTTCCAGGCATTTTAACAGTTCCGTCAGGATGGGCCGGGCGGACCGTCCGTCGGGGTGGAGGAAACGGAGGGAGGGGCCCTCCAGCTCCAACCCGTGGTTGCCGGCGTAAATCAGGCCGGGCAGTCCGACCAAATCCCGGATCTCTGTCAGGGAGCGGCCGCTGATGATAGCCGGGAAGTAACGGGGGTGGCTGGTGAGGGCTTTCAGGAGCGCGAAGGTTTCTTCGGAGAGTCGCGCCCACTCCGGCCTCCGGACGATGGGGGACAGGGTCCCGTCATAATCAAATCCGAATAGAATGACTTCTGCCCCGGTGATCCGGGCGGCGACCGGGCTCCAGTTTCTTAGCAGTGGCCTCAATCCTGGCTTCCCTCAACCGCGCCGGCCGCGTTTAAAAAATTCCCGACCCAGTGATAAACATTGTACTTTTTGACCTGATGGCGAAGTCGCTGCATCCGTTTTATCTTCTCCTCGGCGGGCATGGTAAAAGCCCGCCGGATGGCGTCGGCGGTCTGTTCAACATCATAAGGGTTGACCAGGATGGCACCCGTCTTGAGCTGGATGGCGGCGCCGGCAAACTCGCTCAGGATCAGGATGCCGCGGTTGTCGATACAGGAGGCGCAGTATTCCTTCGCCACCAGGTTCATCCCGTCATTGAGCGGGGTAATCAGGGCGATCTCGCAGGAACGGTAATGGGCCACCAGCTCAACCGGGGTCAGCGTGCCGAAGACGTAGTGGATGGGGATCCACCCCAGGGTAGTGAAACGACCGTTAATCCGGCCCACCAGTTCATCCAGTTCCCTCTTCATGGCCTGGTATTTCGGGACTTCCATCCGGCTGGGAACGACCACCTGGAGGAGGGATACATTTTCTCTAAGTTCCGGATATTTTTCCAGGGCGAGCGCAAAGGCTTCGAAGCGGCTGGGGATTCCCTTGGTGTAGTCGAGCCGGTCCACCCCGATGAGCAGCTTATGCCCCCGAAATTTTTCGTGGAGAAACCAGGCGGCTTGTTCCACTTCTCGGCTTTCCGCCAGGTCATTGTATTTTTTGAAGTCTATCCCGATCGGGAACGCCCCGGTAAGAACCGTCCGGTTCTCCCAGGTGATTACTGAATACGGGGACCGGTAGTTGACCCGGGCATGGGGGATCAGGCTCTTGACGCAGTGGATGAAGTTCCTCAGATCTTTGCGGGTCTGGAAGCCGATCAGGTCATAATTCAGCAACGCCCGGATGACCGGTCCCCGCCAGGGGAGCCGGTAAAATATATCCGGGGAGGGGAATGGGATGTGGAGGAAGAACCCGGCGGTGATTCCCGGCCTGAGTTTTTTAAAGTATTTTCCCGCCAGAAGAAGCTGATAATCCTGGAACCAGATAAAATCATCTTCTCCGGCCGCTTCTGCGGCAGCGGTCGCGAACTTGCCGTTCACTTCGCGGTAAGTTTCCCAGTCATCCAGGTTGAAGACGGCCCGCCCCAGCAGGCTGTGAAAGAGGGGCCAGACGGTCTCATTGGAAAACCCATAGTAATAACCGTCAACTTCCCGTGGAGAGAGGGAGACCGGGGTGATATTGTATCCCAGCCGCTTTTCAGATTGGGCAAAGATCTTCCGGATGGGAGCTTCCTCCAGTCCACCGGGCCAGCCGATCCAGACGCCACCCCGTTCCTTGAGGACGGGGGCCAGCGCGTTGACCAGCCCTCCGGTACCGGCTTCCAGTTGCCAGTTGCCGTTGGTCTCTTTCAGTACCATTGGCAGCCGGTTGGAGACTATTATTAATTTATTCGCGTCATTCATAAATGGATATGTAACTCCCGCTGAGTCGGAGCTGTAATGTTCGGGAAAATGGTATTTGTAATTTGAATATGTTTAATACCTAAATTAAGCGATTCTATGCGGCGAACTGCACGAATCTTATGGGCTGCCCCGCAGAAGAGTGCCGGATCTCCGCGGAGTCTACCCCGCCCCCGGCGGGGCTACGACAATCGATTGCAAAAATACTCGTTCGCATTTATTAATGCGTCTGCGTTTTTTGCAACCGATGCAGCCTCATAATCTTATCACATTTCATCCGCAATAATCGCTCAACTTAGGTAAGAATAACAAACGTATTGGTGGATTTCAAGATAAAGCTGCCCGCGGCTGAAGATCAATAATTATCTTTTTTTCCCCCATTTATGTGGCAGAATAAAGAGATTGGAGATATTGAAGTGCGAAGTCCCTGAAAGTAGAACTTCGCATTACAACGATAGTGGAAAAAATATGAGAGAGAATCTTGTTATTTGTATTTAGAAGTATAATTTTTTCGGAGTAGAAATTATATGAGATTTCCCCGTAGATCAGGTGTTTTGCTGCACATTACTTCGCTGCCCTCACCGTACGGAATCGGTGACCTGGGGGAAGGGGCCTATCGTTTTGTGGATTTCCTGGAAGCTTCCGGGCAGAAGTTGTGGCAGATTCTTCCGTTGGACCCGGTCGGCTTTGAGAATTCCCCTTATTCGAATCTCTCCGCCTTCGCCGGCAACTCTCTTCTGATCAGCCCGGGGGAGCTGGTAAGAGAAGGCCTTCTCTCTCCGGGCGATCTTCCCGCTTCCGGCGGTTTCTCCTCCGATCAAATCGATTACGGTCAGGTTGCCGCGTTGAAGGGAGAGTTGCTGGTACTGGCCCGGAAGCGTTTCCTGGCTGACGCGGGGGAGAAAGAGAAGAAGAAATTTGAATCCTTCTGCCTTGAGAACTCCTTCTGGCTTGATGATTTCGCTCTCTTTGCCGCTCTGAAGACCTATTATCAGGGTTCCCCCTGGTATACTTGGCCGTCCCCGATTGCTTTTCGTGGAGCGTCCGCTATCCGGAGGTCTTGTCATCAGTTGGCCGATCTGATTGAAGCGGCCCGTTTTCGCCAGTTCCTCTTCTCCCGGCAGTGGGGGAAACTCCGGGAGTACGCCAATCGGAAGGGGGTCCGGCTGATCGGGGATATCCCGATCTTCGTGAACCAGGATAGCGTCGATGTCTGGGCCCACCGGGAGTTCTTCCTTCTGGATAAGAAAGGTTGGCGGACCGCTCTCTCGGGGGTCCCGCCGAGCCGGTCCGGGGTGAGCCAGATCTGGGATATGCCGCTCTATAATTGGAAGGTTATGAAAAAAAATGGATTCGGGTGGTGGCGGTCGCGGTTCGCGGCGGTCTTGAAAGAGGTGGATATTATCCGGGTGGACCATTTCTCCGGGTTTTACGCCTGCTGGCATATTAAGGTAGGAGCGAAGACCTCCGCGGAAGGGAGGTGGGTCAGGGGTCCGGGAGTTCGGTTATTCCGGAAGATCGAAGAAGATCTGGGTGCCCTGCCGATTATCGCCGAGGCCCTGGAACCGGTCATCAAGAAGAAGGTGAACAAGCTCCTCGACCTGCTTGGTTATCCCGGGATCAGGATATTCCAGCATGGTTTTTACGGTCGTCCTGACAATCCTCATCTGCCGAAAGAATACCCGGAAGAATGCGTCGCTTATACCGGTACCCATGATGATAATCCCATTATCGGCTGGTTCACTTCCCTTGACTCCAAGATGAAAAAACACGTCCTTTCTTACCTGAAAGTCGCCAACTCCCGGGAGATCAACTGGAAGATAATCAGCGCCGTTCAGCATTCTTCCGCCGATACCGTGATCATCCAGCTCCAGGATGTCCTGGGGCTGGGCAGCGAATCACGGATGAACACCCCGGGCACCGACTCCGGGCAGTGGAAGTGGCGGTTTCAGGCGGAGCTGATCACCGATAAGGTTAAGAAGAAGCTGCTGAAATTTACCCGGAGTTCAGGGAGGTAAAGAGATGAAGTTTCCCCGCCGGGCGGGAATTCTGCTCCATATCACGTCGTTGCCGGGATCATGCGGGATCGGCGATCTCGGTGAAGAGGCCGGCCGCTTCGCGGATTTCCTGGTCGAGGCGCGGTTGAAGCTCTGGCAGATTCTGCCCCTCAACCCGATCGGGCCGGGAAATTGCCCCTACTTCAGTCCTTCCGCCTTTGCCGGCAATCCCCTCTTGATCAGTCCGGAGCGATTGGTGGAGGAAGGGCTCCTCGATGGAGCCGACCTTCCCGCCCCGGATAAGTTTACGGCCGGGAAGATTGATTACCGCAAAGTTATCCGGATTAAGTCCCGGTTGATTGATAGAGCCCGCAAGAATTTCGAAGCGGTCGCCGGGGAGGATGAACGCCGCGCCTTCAATTCCTTCTGTGAGAAGAACGCGTTCTGGCTGGATGATTATGCCCTCTTCACCGCGTTGAAGGGACATTATAAGGGGGCTTCCTGGTTTAAGTGGCCCGGCCCGGTCGCGGGCCGGGATCCGGCTGCTCTGGAGGAACTCTCAGGCCGACTATCCGGGAAGATCAATGAGACCAAGGTATCACAGTACCTCTTCTTTCGGCAGTGGTCGCGATTGCGGCGATACGCGAATGGACGGGGAATAAAGATCGTCGGCGACATACCTTTCTTTGTCAATCACGACAGCTCCGATGTCTGGGCCTCCCCCGAACTTTTTTTGATTGAGAAGTCCGGCCGCCGGACCGCGCTCTCCGGTGTTCCCCCTCCCCGGGGCGGGGGAGCAAGTCAGATCTGGGGCAACCCGCTCTACGACTGGGAGGAGATGGCGGACCGGGGGTTTGAATGGTGGCGGTCACGGTTCGCGGCGATCCTGGACCTGGTGGATATTGTCCGGGTGGACCACTTCTCCGGTTTCTACGCCTGCTGGCATATTCCGACCGGAGCGCGATCGTCAAAGAAGGGAAAGTGGGTGAGGGGCCCCGGCGCGGACCTTTTTGATCTCCTCCAAAGAGAACTGGGATCGCTCCCCATTATCGCGGAGGCGCTTGAGCCCCAGATTGAGAAACCGGTCGACCGGCTCATGGAAGAGTTCGCCTTCCCCGGTGTCCGGGAGCTTCAATTCGGCCTGGAGGGGGTTAAGGCATGTATCCATAGCCTTCAGAACATCCCCCAAAATTGCGTGTTATATCCGGGGGTTCACGATAATAATACCTCGATCGGATGGTTCCGGTCTTTCCGCGCGAAGGAGAGGAGACGGATCCTAAACTTTCTGGGTGTCGAGGCGAAGGAGATCAACTGGGGGATGATCCGGGCTGTATTCAGCTCGATCGCCGATACCGCCATCATCCCGCTCCAGGACGCGCTCGGGTTAGGCTCCTCCGCCCGGATGAATATCCCGGGTCGAGCGAAGGGTCAATGGGAGTGGCGGTTCAAGCAAGGTGACCTGACCGATTCGCTGGCAGCCCGACTGGCCAACCTGGTCTCAAAAACCGGTCGTTAAACCGAGCAGGGATACGGCGTGCCGTGTCCCTGCTTGATAAATACCGCGGCATCTACCGCGGTATTATTTAAAGATCTATACGATCGCGTCCTGAGCGGCCTTGGCGACCCGAACCTTGACGATGGTCTTGGCCTTGATCCTGATCTTCTGGCCGGTCGCCGGGTTACGGCCCCAGCGGGCTTTCCGCCGGACTTTGATGAACTTGCCCAGTCCCGGGAGGGTGATCCCTACTTTCGCTTTGGCTCCCTTGTAAGTTAGGGTAACCAGGGACTCGTACGCCGCCAGTGCAGCTTTCTTAGAGATGCCCGCATCCTTCGCTATCTGAGCGATGATGTCCTTCTTTGTCTTCGCCATCTTCTCTCCTCCTTTGATGGGATTAGAAAGTTTTGGGGTTGATGAAATTTGACAGGTTGAAGATAAAAGTTACCGTTTTGGGCGATAAAGTCAAGATTAAATTTTTTCCGCTGAAAAATTTTACGGACTTAACTCCCGGGGATTGCGGCCCGGTAGAGCACACCCTCTCCCCGGATCGTATAGCTCCCGACCCCGAAGGGGATGAAGATCGATCCCCCTTTTTGTAATTGAAGATCCGGATTATTTCCCCGGATTACGGTCGTGGATCCTTCAACACAGAGGAGGATCTCCGGGCCGTTCCGCCGGCCGGGGGTGAAAGAAGCGGGCGATACTATCCGGATTCGGGAGAGTTCAAATTCGCGTGCCGGGGCCCGATAGATAAACTCGATCCTGTCAGTAGTCTCCGCCTGGACAATATCTGCCGGCCCGGCAAGGCCAGAGAGGATCTTCAGCAGTTCTGCCGGGTTTATATACTTGGTGGTCAACCCTCCCCGCAGGACGTTGTCGGAGTTGGCCATGATCTCGATCCCCGATCCTTCCAGATAAGCGTGGAGGACTCCGGCCCGGTTATAGAGGGCTTCCCCGGGCTGGAGACGGAAGGTATTCAATAGAATCGGGGCCAGGATGCCGATATCCCCCGGGTAGAAATGGGAGAGCCGGTCAACCCAGGAAAAAGCTCTCTTCTCCTTCTCCGAGCGGGGCGGCGCCGCGGCGACGTGGCGCAGTAAGACGGCAAGGAGCCTATCTCTCTTCTCGCCGGAGATGCTGAGCAGCGCCTCAAAGAGCGCGCGAAGAGAGGGGTCGGTCGGGTCGGCCAGTAAGATCTCCGCCCCCGGAAGCGCCGCGCCCAGATCGAGATAGGTCAAGAGACCGGCGATCTCCCTCGGGTCCCGGAATCCGCTCATCAACTCAAAAGGCGTTAAAGCGCAGATCAGTTCCGGCTTGTGGTTGGGATCTTTATAGTTGCGGTTGAGAGCGTCCAGGGGGATCCCGGCCGCGTTCTCCCGTTCGAACCCTTCCCGGGCCTGCTCGATATCCGGATGGGCCTGGATGGAGAGCGGCCGCGCGGCCGACAGCACCTTGAGGAGAAAGGGAAGGGTGTCGGAGAATCGTTCGGCCGCCTGCTCCCCCAGCATCTCAACCGGATCTTCCAGGATCAGCTCGCGGAGAGAGATTACTCTCTTCCCCTCGCGTACCAGTGAGGGGGCCTGAGGATTAGAGCCCAGCCAGAGCTCAGCCTGGGGAGCAGGGGCAGGTGAGGGGATCCCCAGAAGGTTGGAGATAAACGTCTCTGACCCCCAGGCGTACTCCCGAATCGGATTGTCCAGTCGATAGATCTTTATATTCATCTTGCTTCCCCCGGAAGATAAACCTACGATATTTCAACTTCGTTTTCAAGATGTTACTGTGTTATAATTGCCGTCTTAAAATTAACGGAGGATCTACATGAAGAAAGCATTGATTACCGGGATTACCGGGCAGGACGGCTCCTATCTGGCCGAGTTTTTATTAGAGAAGGGTTACGATATCTACGGGCTCCAGCGTCGGAGCAGCACTCTCTCCACCGAGCGGGTCGATCATCTTCTGGAGGGAGGGGTGGAGTTGATCCCGGGTGATCTGATTGATGAGAACTCATTGATAAAAGCCCTTGAGGAGACGGAGCCGGACGAGGTCTATAACCTGGGAGCCCAGTCGTTTGTTCCTACCTCCTGGAACCAACCCCTCCTCACCGGGGAGGTAACCGGACTGGGGGTGACCAGGCTGCTGGAAGCCATCCGGATCGTCAATCCCGGGATCCGTTTCTATCAGGCCTCATCCAGCGAGATGTTTGGAAAGGTCCGGGAGACCCCTCAGACCGAGACGACCCCTTTCCACCCCCGCAGTCCCTATGGTGTGGCCAAGGCCTACGGCCACTGGATCACGGTTAATTACCGGGAGAGTTACGATATGTTCGCCGTCTCCGGGATTCTCTTCAACCATGAGTCCCCGCGACGGGGACTGGAGTTTGTGACCAGAAAGGTCAGCTTCGGGGTGGCCCGGATCAAGGCCGGAATTCAGAAGGAGCTGCGATTGGGGAACCTGGAGGCCAAGCGTGATTGGGGCTTTGCCGGGGACTTCGTCCGGGCGATGTGGATGATGCTCCAGCAGAAAGAGCCGGAAGATTATGTGATCTCCACCGGGAAGACCAACACGGTGAGGATGATGTGCGAGATTGCCTTTGCCCGGGTCGGCCTGGACTATCAGGATTTTGTGGTCGTTGATCCGAAATTTTACCGGCCGGCCGAGGTACAGCTTTTACTGGGAGATTGTACCAAAGCCCGCGAGAAGCTGGGCTGGCAGCCGGAGATGAACTTCAAAGACCTGATCGAGATGATGGTCGATGCCGACGTGGAGCGGGTCAACAGCCTGATTAAATAATATGGAGTGCGCAAGCTTGCTTGCGCGGTTATTTGGTTATATGGAGTGCGCAAGCTTGCTTGCGCAAAAAATAATAATAATAATGTCTGGATGGCATCATAGCCCGGCTCATAAGTTTATACCAAACACCATGTACATGATAACGGGCGCTACTCTGCATAAAAAATTATTATTTCAGGGAGATGCGAAGTTGTCGCTTTTGGAAAGTGAGCTGTTTAACGCGGCAAGTAAATACGAATGGGAAATGCAAAGCTGGTCTTTCTTCGCTAACCATTATCACTTTATCGCCCGGGCACCGTCCGACGCGACAACGCTTAAAAAAATGATTCAAAGAACTCATTCCATCACAGCCCGGAAATTGAATCATATGGATACTCAACCGGGGAGAAGAGTCTGGTTTCAGTACTGGGATACTTGCCTCACATACGAAAAGAGCTATCTGGCTCGTTTGAATTATGTAAATAACAATGCTGTTCATCATGGATTGGTCCCGGTGGCCGAACAATATAGATTTTGTTCCGCCGGTTGGTTTGCGAGGAAAGCCGCCCCGGAGTTTCGAAGAAAGGTGGATAGTTGTCTGTTTGATAGAATAAATGTAATTGACGATTTTTAACTTATGGAGTGCGGTAGCTTGCTACCGCGGTTATACGAAAAGCGCAAGCAAGCTTGCGCACTCCAAAAAGATATGCATCGCGCGTTGATAACCGGGATCGCCGGGTTTGCCGGCAGCCATCTGGCGAAAGATCTGGTTGATCATGGGTGGACGGTCTCCGGAATTGAGCGTCATGGAGCGGTCTTGAATAATCTGGCCTTCCTCCACGATAGAGTGCGGGTGGAGGAATGCGATATCCTGAGCGCCCAGGACGTGGGGTACGTGATCAGAAAGTATCAGCCGGACGTGGTCTTCCATCTAGCCGGAACCACCTTCATCCCCACGGCTCAGAACGCGCCCCAGATGGCTTTCGAGATCAACGTAAAAGGAAGCCTGAATATATTGGAGGAGACTCAGGAGAACGCTCCGGATTCCCGGATGATTCTCGTCAGTTCCGCCGAGGTGTATGGGGATGCAGCTCCCGAGAAGATGCCGCTTACCGAGAATAACAGGCCGAGTCCGGTCAATATCTACGCTCTTACCAAGCTCTGCGCGGAAGAGATAACCTGCTATTATCATCGAGTTCGAGGGTTGGACTCGGTGGTGCTGAGGCCCTTCAATCACATCGGGCGCGGGCAGCGTCCCAGTTTTGTCACCTCCGCCTTCGCCCTCCAGATAGCACGGATCGAGGCTGGACAGCAACGGCCGGTCCTGGAAGTAGGAAATCTGGAAACGGCGCGGGATTTTACTGATGTCCGGGATATGGTCAGGGCTTACCGGTTGGCCGCGGAGCGGTGCCGTCCGGCTACTCCCTACAACATCTGTTCGGGGAAGGTCTATGCGATTAAAGATATTCTGGATAAGTTGTTGTCTCTAACCGATGCCGAGATCGAGATCCGACCGGATCCCCGCCGGATACGAAAGAATGAGATCCCTTTATTCCAGGGGGATCATGCCCGTTTTACGGAAGCCACCGGCTGGGAACCCACCTGCGCGATCGAGGACACTTTGAGGGCGATCCTTGATTACTGGCGGGATCATGTAAAGAAAGGTTAGTCAGCAACACTCCTCCGATCAAACCTTCCGCTATTTCCCGAATTTTCCCAAATTTTCCCTGTTTGACTTTTTAGAGGATAATCGCTAATCTGTTTTTTAGTCTTAGACGAAAGCACGAAGGGGTCTTCTTATTTCACTTTCAGGATTCAAATGATAGGCACCGTGAACAATATGTGGGAAATAATTTCCTGGTTTCTGGCTGCTGTCTCGGTTGGGCTTGTGGTCTGGCTGGTCGTCCTTCTAATCAAACTAAAAAAAGTCCGTTTTTATTTGATTTCTCGCCTGGACAAAAAGACGGAACCTGGGACCCAGTTCGCTGGTTGGAAAGATGAGGGCGAGATGAAAGATGCTTTTCGGAGGTTGGAGTCAAAGTACCGCTTCTTCTTCGAAGAGAGCCAGACCTTCAATATAATCATCGGGATGGATGGCAAGTTGCTGGACCTGAACCGTGCTTTCCAGAATATATTTGATCGGGAAAAAGATGAGCTGATCGGGAAAGATATTCTCGAGCTGGCTGCTCCGGACCAGAAAGAGAAATTCTCCGCCTACCTTGCCCGACACCGGGAAGATAAGTACACATCAGAAAAAGAAGTTGAGTTCTCCGGGAAGCAGGGCGCCCGCCGGATCTTGTTTGGGGAACGCCATCTTACCGTGGTGAAAGATTATATCCCGGTGGGAATTTTAATCTCCGGGATCGACGTTACCCATCTCCGGCGTTCTGAGGAACAGGAGGGAGCACTCAAACAGAAACTGGCTCTCTCCGGCCGGATGGAGATGATCGGTATCATGGCCGGCGGGATTGCTCATGATCTGAAGAATCTTTTCAACCCCATACTCTCCTACCCTGATTCTATCCTGGAAAAGTTACCGCCGGAGAGTCCCCTGAGAATGCCGGTCATGAGAATCAAGGACGCCGCCGGCCAGGCCGCTGAGTTGGTCCAGAATTTTCTTGTCCTGGCCCGTCGCGGCCGAATCGACCTCCAGCCGGTAAATATCAACGATATAATCCGGTCCTATATGCGATCGATGGGTTTTAGAACTCTGAAGAACCGGTTCCCCGGGGTAACCATAGCTACCCGGCTTTCCGATGAGTTGCCCCCCGTGATGGGGATGGCCCCCCAGCTCTTGTGCGTTATCATGAATCTGGTCAGAAATGGATGCGAAGCGATGGAGGTGGGTGGAGAGTTGGAGATATCAACTTATAGACATACGTTTGATTCTCCTCATAAGGGATTACAGCAGATCCCCCGGGGAGAGTATGCGGTCATAAAAGTCTCTGATTCGGGGAAGGGGATCAAGAAGGAAGATCTGGATAGAATATTTACCCCCTTCACCTCCGAGAAGGAGATGGGCTCTTCCGGTTCCGGTCTTGGCTTGGCCGTGGTCACCGGGGTTATTGAGGATCTCCATGGGTACCTGGATGTGCAATCCGAGTTGGGCCGGGGGACAGACTTTTATATCTATCTCCGTTCTGTTGCGCAGGCGCCCCCGGTCGCCCACCCCGCCCAGACAGATCAGGCTCGCCCCGCCGGGGCCGCTGGGGAGAGAATCCTGATTTTAGATAATAGCGAGGAACTTGATAAAACCTAAATTGAGCGATTCTTATAAAATATGGATAGTGATTTTCTTTTTCTTGGTTCTTCCGGGATTTGCTCAGGAGAAGGATGAGACCCCCGCGCTTCTCTTCCGGGATGTTCGGTCTATGATGGAGGCGGCGAGTCTCCTGCAAAAAAAAGGAGAGAGTAAAGCCGCCCGTGATAAATACCGGTCGGCCGCCTACCTGCTGGATAAGATCCGGCAGGATTTCCCGGAGTGGAACCCGGCGGCGGTGAAAGAGCGTATTGCCTCCTGCCGGTCGGCGCTGGGAGACCCGGAGGCCGGCCTCCCTCCTGTTTCCTCGCCGCCGATTACCTGTTACTGGAACCGGGTTCTCGCCGATTCTGATTTTGTGCCGGAAGAAGGAAAGATATATAAAATAACCCTGGAGGGTGAGGATAAGACCAATCTCCGATTGGGTTATGAAAGGCTGAAATCATATCCCGGTGAGGCGCGAATCTGCCTCCAGGCCCGCAATACCCCGAAGAATATTTTCCTTCTCGACCAGAAGAACCAGGGCCTCTTCCGGGCCGAAAGAGGGGAGTTTAATCTCTCCCTCTCGGTACCTTCCGAGTGGCCGATCTTTCTGGCGGAATATACCGACGACCCCTATGCCGACCCGGTGGTCCTGAGCAATATCGTCGAACTGCCGTAATAAATTTTTTTTTGCAGAAAGATGTTGCCTCGCAACGAATATCTGGTAGAATCAAGAAAATCAAATCAAATACTGCTGATCGTAACTCACAAGGGAGATCGGTAGTTACAACGTGTTTCCGTGGAAAAAGATAATGGGAAAGGAAGATAACCAACCCAAATACAAAATGAGACCGGAGACATTGGTATTCTCCGGTGTTGCCAGGCTTCCTGAGAATGTCAGCGCCAAGCACGTATATGGCTGTTTCACCATAGAGATTGAGGTAGACCCTAAGGATCACATGATAGTTGACGCCTCAGGGACAATGTTGCCCTCCCTGGGAGAGAAAATTCTCTTAAGCGCCCTTATCGGCAGCAACATGGAAAAAGGAATAAAAAAAGCTGTTGACCAAATAGAGAGAAGATTCTACAGTGCTACCAAAAGAGCTGTTATAGCCGCTCTGGAAGACGCTTATAAATGGTACGGGAGGTACTTACAGGGGAAAATATAAAAAAATATAATTGGCAGGATAATCTACTCTATTCACTGTTGTATGAAAGCCTCATGCAACGGGCGTGGATATGATACTAGCGAGGGCTACAGGAGTTCTATGAATCTCCTCTAGGCCGGTCAGGCCAGAATCGTAGTCAGAAGCCCAGTTGGTTATCCATGAGTGGATAGCGGCTGGGCTTTTTTTGCGTCCAGGGAAAATGCCGGGGGAGATAGAGAGATGGGGGTTAAAACGATTCTGGTTGTCGATGACAACAAAGATGCGCGCGATCTGTTGTCTGGTATCATCAAGGAAAAGGGCTACAGGGCGCTAAAGGCAGCAAGTGGCCAAGCGGCGTTGAGAATCATCATAAAGAGAGAGAAGCAACAAAAGATAGATCTGGTGCTGTTGGACTACAAGATGCCCCGCATGAATGGAATGGATACGTTAAAGCAAATCAAGAAAATTGACAAAAGGATGAGAGTAGTTTTTTTAAGCGGAGAGCCTGAACTCAGGGCAATTAAACGGAAAGGGGCAGATGGCTGGCTTGCCAAACCGGTAAACCTAAAAGAACTGTATGTCCTGATAAAAAAATTAGCAAAGTAGAGAGAACTCAAGGATTGCAGAGATAAGAATGTTGGAAGCGATCATTGATAAACAAACGTTGCAGATTTTTTGCCCGAATTGTTCCGAGAGCAGTTTCAGCGTGTTCCGCAGGGACGGGCTAAACGGAAAGCTGATTCGCAACCATTGTAAATGTGAGGCTTGCGGGCAGATATTTGTTTGCTGGGAGGATAAAAAGGGGAAATTAATCATAATGGAAGGAGGCCGCCGTGGATAAGAAGACTACAGCGCTGATGGCGTTTCTAGTCGGCGTAATGGTTGGAGTGAACTACCCTAAGATAAAGAAGTATCTCGACCCTTATATGAAAGAACTCGGGGAGAAATCCACTGACGGTTATAACAATCTTCTCCGGTTTTTTGCCGAACAGAAAGAGCGGGTAGAGGATACCGTTGCCGAAGCCAGGATGAAAAAAACAAAGAAAAGGGGAACGGGCCGGAAAAAAGCTGCCCGGCCCAGGGCAAAAGTTAAAACTGGATAGTCAAGATTAACTCAACATTGAGCGGCATGTAAGCTCAAGAAAAGGGAGGTGATGCAACATGGCAATAGCAAAAACCGCAGCAGCGGTGAAATCGGCAGGTGTGGCGCCCGAAGCAGCCACAGGTGCGAGCAAGAGTGTGGAGAAGGCCGTCGGCAAAGGTCAGGAAGTTGCCAAAAGATACCTGACTGGTGCTGTCAAGGCAACAACAGGGCTGGTCTATTCCGGGCTCTACTACGGCTCCTATTATGGGACGCTGGGAGTTCTCGGGGCCTCTGACCTGGTCTCAGGAACTTTTATCGCTGAGGCCGTAAGAGAGGGGGTAAACGATGCCCGGCAGCAGCGGGGAAAAGGCGGAAGAAAAAAGGGGAAGAGATAAACCTGTCTGCTTTTATACATAGCGGCGCGCTGTCGCGCGCCGCTATGTATAAATCAGCTTCGCTGTTTTCCGGATGAATCTATGAAGGAAGAGGAACCCCTGTGGATTGTGCAGGATATCCCCGGCAGGATGCGCCTTAAATTTCGGGCGGAAATAAGGCGTATTCCTGATCTGGATGCCATTCTTGGGATTGATGGTGTGGAAGAGGTTACCTTCAATAAGATTACAAAATCGCTTCTTATCATCTATGACAAGGCTGTACTGGATTCCAAGGAATTGATGCCGCGAATTAAAAGAATCATACCGAGGGTAAAACTCCAGCCAGGGGAAACGTCTGGGTCTGATATGGAGGGCAACCTTTTATCCCAATTCATCTATGGAACGGCGACAGGAGTTAACCGCAGAAAGAATCGCGCCACGAGAGGCTATGCCGATTTCACATCCATCGTCCGCACTCTTTTAATAGCCTGGGCCATAGAAGAACTCATCAGAAATCCTGTCATGCCTAAATGGTATGACATTGCTCGGGCTGTTCAGGCGATGTTCGCCCAGTTCTCCACCGGATATGAACAGAAAATCGGCAAAGCGTAATTAAACACAGGGTTTGGTAAAAGTTATAGTTGAGAGTTGATTCCCGTCCCCTCTATATATCAACGAATGGAAAGGGGGTGTAAAAAACTGTGTTGAAGTTCCTAAACCTTTCAAAGTTATATTCTTTTTACAATAAATATAATGTGGTTTTCGTCATTGCTGCATTCCCATTGGGAATATTAGCGGCAGCTCGTATTCCTTCCATTATGGGAGTATCGTCTGCGGCAGTGGAAAAATTTATTGATATGCTCTGTTTTTTAGCACCCCTGGCCATATTCATTGTCCTTGCGCCCAGTCTTGCAGGGCTTTTCAAAGAGAAAGGGGGATCAAGTTTTGTTGGAAAGACATTCCTTTGGTTTAGCGTAACGAGGATAATAGCGGCGGTCTGGGCCGTTTTATTCACGAGCTTAGCTTTAGGCTTACCCTTCTTTGCTGATGGTCAAACCACTATCTCAGATCTGACTGTAACGCAGTCACTCTTGATTATCGGGCGTACATTGCTCGGCAACCCCATATTTATTGCCATCTGGAGTTCATCTCTTATTGCAATTGCCGCCCTCTATTTTGCTAAGCTCTACAATGCGCTCAGATTGGCGGCGCAGGCAATAGATTCTATCGGGAACTTCCTGAGCCCCTTTATTCCTTTGATGATGTTTATTTTAGGCGGGTATATTTATTCCCTTCCCGAGATTTTAAAGTCTTCTCTTTCAGCTTCGGCTACAGCTGATCTTACGAGCCAGGGAGTGGGGAAACTCGATATTTTCGGGTTAGACGCAAGTGTCAGTACCGGCTACGGTATTGTCCTGATCTATCTTTTTGGCTCTTTTCTGATCGGGATTGGTTGTTTTATTTGGCAAGCAATGTCGGTACTCCTGGTAAAAGCGTATGTTAGAAATCCATTTTTTATCAGAGGCTTTATCAAGCGTTACTGGATAAAGGTCTATCCCCTTGCGTGGGCAACCTCTTCGGAAGTCGTTAGTATGCCTTTAAATATGGCTCTTATTAAAGAGAACTACAAAATTGATAGCAATGTTAGAAGGCTTGTACTTGGACTCGGCGCCTATCTTAATGTTAATGGAACGACCATGCATGTTATTCTGCTCACTGGGATAGTGGCTATTTTAGTCGGCATCCATCCATCATTCACTCAACTACTAACATTGGTGCCAATTGTTGTATTAATCGGCTATGGCGTGCCGGGAATCCCGGGAGAACTTGTATTATTTGCGTTGCCCGTGGCCCAGGTTTTGCGGATTCCGGCCGATGCTCTCGCGCCTTTTATGGCGCTTTTCCTGGCTTTACAGATGGGACTGCCGGATTCTTTCAGGACTGGCACGAATGTTACTGACAACGGGTTATATGCAATACTAATCAATCATTTTTACCAGAGGAGGCTGAAAAAAAGATGAGCTGGCGGATTGGCGAATGGATAATTTATACCGAGGGGGAGGTGCATCAGGTCTTGAAAAGATGCCTGAATTATCTCTGGGAGAATGGATATTCTACGTCGATCAAACTGCCTGGAGGGGACACGGAGCTTAAATCGAATCCTGCGGGACTTTTCGACTTCTTACAAGCATACGAAAAAGAAAAAGGAATAGCCCAGCTTCTAAGTTTATTATTTAAAGGGTTAAAGATTAATATTGAATGTCATAAGGCCAGGGCATTTGAGATCAGGCTTATTATGAGTACTCCCGAAGATAGCGAAGATAGAAAAACACTATTTAAAGATGTTATCTGTTCCTGGGTTGAAAAAGACGAGTTAAGTTTCTCTCAACGGTTTTTTAGATTCCCGAAAATGAGCGAGGATTTTTTATATAAGTTCTTAGAAAATCCGTTAGAGAAAGTGCTGAAGAAAACCTTTGGTTTCCATTTTAAATATAAGGTTATTTTACGCTGTCGTGGAGAGGTAGATGAGCTTGAACCAGTTAGAAAATCGCTATGTGAAATATTGTATAGCCGCAACCTCAATTAAAAAAGTCATAGTTAGGCCATGGATATAAAAGCTATAAAAATTGGGCGGCACCGATACGATTGTAAAATCGTAAGATCACTTAAGGGCAGGTTGCGGCTAAAATCACCGGGACTTTTCCAAAAAATAACCGACCGATCACATAATTTTATAGAATTAGTGTTATCCGTTGAGGGGGTAGAAACTGTGCGGATAAATCCTCGAACCCGTAATGCCGTGATCATATATGATTGGGATAAAATAAAAGATCATTATCTCCTAAGGGAGCTTGCAGGCAAGAATGGCAAGGAAAAAAGAAGAATCAGGCCAAAATTTGCTCGCCTATTCGGATATCGAAAACTAAAGCGCAGACAGCTAAATTTCTTCCGCTATGATAGCTTCATCAGTGCCTGGAAAATAGAGCGCGATATCCCTGGAAGGCTCAGAGTCAAGCACCCACTTCTTTCGCAAAGGAAGGCCTATTGCAATAAGGTGCATAAAACCCTTTATGGCACACCAGGAGTAAAAAAATTCAAGGTTAGCCATATAACTTCCAGTGTTTTGATCAACTATGATGATGAAAAGATA
>JAVCDH010000042.1 GCA_030765805.1 Candidatus Euphemobacter frigidus | reverse complement strand
TTAAGCTCCCCCCTGCCGCCCTTCCGGTCGGCCTACGGCCTCCCTCCAGGGCGGCAGGGGGGGACCCAGGGGGTAAACCATGTACCAGTGTGTTCCCGCCGGGGTAAACGGTTGCCATGGCTTTTGCTTGTGTTTTGTGGTATACTATTATTAGGAGAATAATATTTGATGAGCAAACAGATCAAATGGATACGGTTACCGGTATGTATTATCGGGCTGTCTCTCCTGACCGCGCCGGTATGCGGTCAATCCATGCCGGGATCGGGCACTTTCTCGGATTGGATCAACTTCTCCGGCACCAAGCTGTATTCTGCTCCAGTTCGGAATGCTCGGTTCAGCCGGTTGGCTGCTTCCCCGACGCCGACACCGTCGGCCGAAGTGTCGCTTATCGTCTGTCTGGGTGACAGCGTAACTCATGGTTATCCTTACGCCGACGATGAGAATACTTATCCCGCGCGACTATCGGCCCTGTTAGAGGCGGAATACGGACCCGGAAGTTTCGCGATCGATAACCAGGGGGTGAACGGCTACAAGGCGGAGGATGTGATCGACGATCTCTCCGGGCCGGACGCCCTCTCCGAAGACCCTGATTACGTTATGCTCATGGTTGGAGGTAACGACCTGGCCGGGGCGACCTTCTGGACGATCGTGGAGATTATCGAGGAGACCACCTGGGAGATGCAGTCGTGCGTCGACCTGGTGAACGCTCACCTCAACGGTGACGGCAGCCACCCGAAGGTCATTGTCTCGGCCTTTATACCCAATCTTCTGGAAGATGACCGGGGGACGATAGCGATCGGCTTATACAACCAGAGCCTGGAGGAGAATCTCTCCGGCTACGCGCTCTGGTTCACCGATAACTGGGATGACTTTTACGACAGCGGGACCGGGGAGGCGAAAATATCGCTGATGTATGACGCCACCCATCCCAACATCGCCGGGTACGAGGTGATGGCGGAGAACTGGTTCAACGCTCTCCAGGGCCTGCTGGCATCTCCCACCCCTTCTCCCACCCCCACCTGCGGGCCGCCGGTCGAGCAGCCCGGCTTCCTCCTGGAGTCGGGAGACTATAACGGGGATGGGACCTCCGATATCGCCGTCTTCCGCCAGACCTCCGGGCTCTGGGCAATCCGGGGGATTACCCGGATCTACTTTGGCGGCGGGATCGGCCTTCCGGTCTCCGGAGATTACGACGGCGACGGGACGACCGACCCGGCTATCTTTCGGTCGAGCTCCGGTCTCTGGGCGATCCGGGGGATCTCCCGGATCTACTTCGGCGCCGATGGCGATTTCCCGGTCTCCGCCGACTACGACGGCAACGGATGCGCCGACATCGCCATCTTCCGGGACGAGATCGGACTCTGGGCCGTCCGGGGGGTTACACGGATCTACTTCGCCGGGACAGGAGATATGCCCGTGCCCGGTGACTACGATGGCAACGGAGCCGCCGACATTGCCGTCTTCCGGCCCTGCTCCGGACTCTGGGCGGTCCGCGGTGGACCCCGTGTCTATTTCGGCAGCGACGGCGACTGGCCCCTGCCCCGGGATTATGATGAAGACGGCCGATGGGATATGGCCATCTTCCGCCCCTGCTCCGGGCTCTGGGCGATCCGGGAAGTCTCCCGGATCTACTACGGGACGTGCGTTGACTACCCGGTTATCGCTGATTATGACGGTGACGGGACCAGCAATATCGGGATCTTCCGGCAGGACTGCGGCCTCTGGTCCGTCCCCGGGTTAACCCGGATATACTTTGGTCTCGAAGGTGATATACCGGTAACTAAGTGAGGGACGAAGGACGAAAGAACGAATGAATGTCCAACGTTGAACGTCCAACTTCCAACGTCGAACGCACCCGGGAGCAGGCCACGTCAACCGCATTGAAATTTTTCAAAGAAAAATTTTAATTTAAAGATTCTCAATCTCCACCAGCTCAATCTCCTCCCCCAATGGGAAACCGAAGATCCGCGTGTAGAAGTAAAGCTCAGCGTCCAGAGATCGTTTTATGGTTGCCGCCCGCCGGAAGCCGTGCTGCTCCCCTTCAAAGAAGATCACGTCAACCGGGATGCCTTTCTTTCGCAGCGCCTTCACCATCATCTCCGTCTGGGCCGGAGGGACGATCCGGTCGTCCAGCCCTTGGAAGAAGATGACCGGGCAGGAGAGCCGGTCCGTGAAGTTGATCGGTGAGCGCTCGAGGTAGAGGTCTCGGCGAGCCGGATAGAGCCCGATCAACTGGTCAAGGTATCTCGACTCAAATTTATGGGTGTCCCCGGTCAATGACTCCAGCTCGCTGATTCCGTAGTAGCTGGCCCCGGCTTTGAATACATTCCGGAAAGTGAGGGCGCAGAGCGTAGTGTAACCGCCCGCGCTCCCTCCCCGGATGATCAACCGTTTACTGTCAACCAGCCCTTGTCTGACCAGAAAGCTCGCGCCGTTCACGCAGTCGTCCACATCCACCACTCCCCATTGGCCGTAGAGACGCCTTCGATACTCCCGGCCATAGCCGGTGGACCCGCCGTAGTTCACATCCAGCACCGCGAAGCCCCGGCTGGTCCAGAACTGGATCTTCAGGTTAAAGGCGGTGGTGGTAGCGGAGGTCGGCCCACTGTGAGTAAAGACCAGAAGCGGCGGTAGTTCCCCTTTCGGCGCGGTGTAATCCCGGTTCCGCGGCCTGTAGAAGAGACCGTAAGCGGTGAGGCCGGATTCCGTGGGAAACTCGACTGCTTCCGGCCGGGAGAGATACCCGGGGTCGAGAGCGAACTCACTTTCGCTTTTCAGAGTCTCCATCTTCCGGCTCTCGAGGTCATATCGAATTACGGAGACCGGGCGGGAAGGGGAGGTACCCAGGAAGACGGCGTTGCCGTTCCGCGCCCGGATCCCGGTGATCAAGGTATATGGAGTCTTTATCTCCTCCAGTTTCCCCGAACCCGGATTGAGCATACCCATCCGCCCGACACCGTCTTGGGTGTAGGAAGAGATAATGAGTTCTTCTGACTCAAAGGCGTAAGTGGAGAGACCGAAGACCCACTGCGGCAGCCCGAATTCGGCCTCACGCCGGCAGACCGCTTCCACCGCCGCGTCCCCCTCCCGGTAGATATTCCACCATCCGCTCCGGTCGGAGACGAAGTAGAGCCGCCCGTTCGGGGACCACTCCGGTTGGAAGATGGACTCCGCCCGCCCACCCGCTACCGATCTGCATGGGTCGAGGGAGCCGTCATCTTTCAACCGGGCCACCTGTAACTCCGTTCCGTCCCAGGGCATATTGGGGAGGTTCCAGGTGAGGAAGGCCAGTTCTTCTCCGTCGGGATGGAGCCGGGGAGAGGCGTAGAAGTCATTGCCCGCGGCCAGCACTTTAACCTCCCGACTCCCCCCCGGGTCCACCGAGACCAGCGTGTTGACCGGCAGGTCATCTTTTCCGGTATGGTCTTCCCGCACGCAGATCAGGCATCTTCGCCGGTGATCGAAGAGGAGATCGGCATAACGGTAATCTCCCGCCGGGGTGATCGGACTAGGCGGGGAACCTGGGATCAGGCGATAGAGGCGTCCGTCATCCAGATTGGAGAAAAAAATTACGCCGCGATGGACGGTATAAGCTCCCCCGCCGTATTCGTGAACCCGGTTCCGGGTGTTGAAGGGTGGAGGAAGTGCGTCGGAGATCGTTCCATCGGGGCTTCTTCGCACGATGACGCACCGTCCGGCCTCACCGGGCCGGGACTCGAGCCAGTAGATATCCTTACCGTCGAGGACGATCTCATCCAGCCCGATGGTCCGGGAGGCGATCAGATCGGTAGTGACCGGGGATTTCCAGGAACCGTAAGGAGCTATCATACCGGCTTTTTTTCGTTCGAAGTTCGAAGTTGGACGTTCGATGTTCGACGTTCATTCTTTATTTAGCCGACCAGTCCTTTCTCCCTCAGTTCCTCCGTCGCCCGGTCACCCATGTCGTTGGCACTGGTGTTCTTGCTCCACTCGATCAGTTCCCGGAAACCGTCTTCCAGGCTTACCCGCGGCTCGAAGCCGAGATTACCCTTGATCTTGCTGATATCCGCGAAACAATGGCGGACATCGCCCTTGCGGAACTTCCCGACGATATCGGGCTCGATATCCTTACCGAGTAAGCGGCCGAGGGTTTGAGCGATCTCCAGGACGGTGATCTGGCGGCCGGCGCCGACATTGTAGATCTGCTGGTCCGCCTTCTCGCTCTCCATCACCATGATGTTGGCCCGGACGATATCATGGACCGAGATGAAGTCCCGGCTCTGAAGTCCGTCCTCGAAGACGATTGGCCGGTGATCATTCATCAAGCGGCTCATGAAGATGGCGGCCACCCCGGTATAAGGGTTGGAGAGGGACTGGCGGGGGCCGAAGACATTGAAGCGGCGCAGGGCGATGACCGGCAGGCCGTAGGTCTGGCCGAAGAGCATGACCATGTCTTCCTGGTCCTTCTTGGCCAGGGCGTAGTAGGAGTTGATCTCCTGAAACTTGCTCTCCGGGGTGGGGATCGCCTGGACGATCTCGCCGCAATTCGGGCAATGGACCTCAAAGTCACCCCGGTCCATCTGTTCAACCGGCCGGAGGGGAGGTGAGACGGGGCCGCAAGCCGGGCAGAGATATGCCCCTTCGCCGTAGGTGCTCATGGAAGAAGCCACGATGAGTTTACGGACCTTGTTCTTCCGGTTGACCAGAATATCGAGGAGGTTGGCCGTCCCCAGTGTGTTGGTCTCCATGTAACGCTTGATCTGGTACATCGACTGGCCGACCCCGACCATCGCAGCGTCATGGCAGATAATATCCACATCCTCAACCGCTTTAGCCAGGGCGTCATAGTTGAGGACATCTTCCCGGATAAATTCAGCATCTTTATTGAGATAATCCGGGACTTCTCCTCCGGGGTGGACCTGAGGTTCGATATTGTCGTAGATCCTGACTTCATGGCCCATCCTGATCAGCTCATCGACCAGGAAACTCCCGATAAACCCGGCCCCGCCGGTGCAAAGTATCTTCATAGTGGTGCTCCTTAATAAATAAAATGTCTTTCTATTCTCCAGATGGAGAATACCAATAGCTCTTTTTCATCCGCAAGTCAACCATGCAGTTAAGAGACACGAGATCGATGTGGAAGAGAGAAGTAGAGTAAATGGTGGACTTGATTCCTGAGACCGCGACTCCTATGCCCCCTGATTTTACTTCCGGGTGAAAAACCACGCGACCCTCCGTTTGGGAGCCTTCTTCGATTCCCAGGGATGGACTGTCTCCTGGAGAGTGGCGGTTCTTTTGGTTCCATTCGGGATGAGGGGGATAATCACGTCATGGTATCTACGTTTGGCGATGATCACACCGGAAGGGGTATTGACGAGGAAGGAGACGAGTTCTTCCGTTTCATCCTCGTTGAAGACCCGGACCGGTCGCTTCTTTCCCAGGTAGAAGATCATATTCGATCTGACGTCCGGGTAAAAGGCGATCGCTTCCGGATAAATCCCGGCGGTCTTTCTTCGCAGTTCCAGGGCGAATGAACGCTCGGTCCGATAGATATCAAAGGCCGGGAAAAGGAAGCAGAAGTATCCGCCTAAAAGAACCGCCGCCGCCGCGATCAAGGGAGTAAGAAGACGGTCAACCCCGCGGGCGGTGCCGGTTTTTAGAGTTGCCGTTCCCAGGATAACGGCCGAGACGCCGAGGATGAAGATTGTCATCAAAAGATGCGGTGGCGGGACAAAATCAATCTTCGATCTCACGAGAGGCCAGACGAGAGGTCCTGCCAGGGCCGTGACCGCAATTAATCCCAGGAGGATACCCTGGATGCCGATCCCCCACCTCCGATATCTCTCCAGCCGGATGTCTTTCATCCTCACGATGAAGATAGAGGTCCAGAGGGCGATGAAGGGAAGGATCGGGAGGATGTAATAGCTCCGGCGGGAGCCGGAGAGAGAAAAGAAGAGAAAGATCAGGGCTATTGCCTGGATCAGCCAGCGGGTCTTCTCGTCCAGCTTCTTCCAGCCGGCCAGTGTTCCCGCCACCGCGGCCAGGAAGAGGGGGGTCCAGGGGAGGAAGAGGAGCGGGATCTGATAGAGATATGTGTGGATCGGGCCTCTGTGATCAAAGGGCTTAAAATAGCGCAGGATATTCTCCTCAAAGACCAGGGTCAGGCCGCTGGAGCCGTAGTCGGGGCGGGTGAGAGAGGCATAGACAAACGGTGCCAGGTAGATCATGACGCCCAGGACCAGGGCCAGAATGTGAGCGGGTTTGAGCAGTACCCGCCAGCGGCCCCGCCGGAGGAGATCGGGGAGAATTGCCAGGACCGGAACCACTACCGCGGTCAGACCCTTGGTCAGGGCGCCCAGAAAAGCGATCAGCCAGAATACGAAGAAGGTGGTGAAGGTCGGCCGGTCCCGCCGTGCCCAGTACCAGGCGACGCAGAGGATGACGGCCAGCAGGTTCTCAGATTCGGCGGTGGCGGTCCGGGACCAGAAGAGAAACCCGTAACCGGTCAGAAGAAACCACCCGGCGATCTGGCCGACCCGGGGTGACCAGAGCCGCCGTCCCAGCCTCATGGTGACCCAGACCGCGGCGAGTGCGGCGAGGGCGCTGGGAATCCGGGCGCTCCATTCATTCAAAGAACCGGTGACCAGGGCGACCAGGGAGATCAGCCAGTAGGTCAGGAGCGGTTTGTCGAAGTAGGGCTCGCCGTTGATGGTGGGATGGAAGAAGTCACCGCTTAAAAACATCTCCCGGTTGATCTCGGCCCACCTCCCTTCCGCCGCCCAGAGCCCGCGATCACCCACGGCCCAGAAGAGGAGGAATCCGGCGGTGAGAATAAGGAGCATCTCCCCCCATCGCCATCGCTTTTCCGTGTTGCTCATAGTCAACAACGTTCCCTGGTTTGGGCTTTGACCAGGAGATAGATGCCGAGGATGTAGAGAAGCATCACCAGCGCGAAGCCGTATTCTTTCATCTCCCCACCGTTGGCCACAAAGGCCATATATGAGTAGGTGTAGTCGGCCGGGATTAGATTCTCGTCGGACCCCTTCCCGAAGAACTTGGCCGGGATGGAGATACAGGCGGCGATCAGGGAGGCCGGGATTATTCGCCAGGATGGAATCAGGTAGTACCATATTTTCCGGTCGACTCCGGGTTTCCGCCGCCAACGCAGGAGAAGCAGCGGGAGGATGATCCCACCGATAATGGTGGCGATCAGCATCATCAGCCGGGGGATATTGTTCAAGATGCTCATCCCCTCGATATTGTGAAGACTGGTCTCCTGCTGGTAGTTTATGGCGGCCCACTCTTCCGGCGTCTTCCAGCCGAACCAGATCTGTCCCCAGTTAATCTCTTCCCCCGCGAAGTAGAAGGCCGCGAGGCAAGAGAACAACATCACGGCGGCCATGATCAGAGCCGGACGGCGGGGGAGTACCGGAAACCGGAGGAAGCGCGCGCTGAGAACCCCCGCCAGAACAATGACCGGGAGCAGGATGACGAAGGTGGCGCTCTCGACGAATCCATACTCGCCGGTCATAAGCCCCTTCCACCGGGGGTAGCCCAGCAGCGGCGAGAGCCAGATTATCAGCAGGCTGACGATCGGGAAGCCGAGCCAGACCGCCGGCGGTAGTTCCATATTGTTATCATTCGTGGCTCTCATCTTTCGTTCAAACCCCCAAAGTACTTTTAACAGGATAGAAACCATCCCTTTTATCCTGTTATCCTGTCAAAATTTTAATTTTTTAATAATCCTGTCTAACCTTTGCCCTGGACCGCCACCCAACCTTCCCGACCGGGGATCGAGCCCCTCTCCATGACACCGGCTGGGAGGGAAGCGGTATTCTTCGGGAGAAGAGTACCGAGGGGGACGAAGGCGAGGTTGCGGGCCCTCGCGCGCCGGAGAAAATCTTCAAAGAGCCCGCTCCGGCTCATCCCTTCCACCTCGGCGTGGATGGTCAGGACGTTGAGCCCCCCCTCAGTTATCAGTGAGAGAAGATATTCATTGTAGGTCCGGTCGGTCAGGTCGTGCCTTCCGATAATCTCATCGTAAGTAGGGAGGGTCACCGGTACCTGGGGGACGGCGATCGTCCGGTCGTTCACAATCGGAAGAAAGATGCTTCTCCCCCGGCAGTCACTGCCGTAGCGGAGTCCGCGGTCCTCCTCGACCCGGAGGAGGTTGACGGTGCCCCTCCAGCCGGGGGCGGCGAAGCACTCCGGTCCCCTCCCGGTGCAATCTTCAATTATCTTCGAGCCTTTTTGTAGCTCTCCGGCAATCTCTTCAACGGTGAGCCTCCCCGCGCGCTTCTGCCATCGGTGGTGGTCCCGGGCGTGGAGACCGATCTCGTGGCCGGATCGCTCCGCCTGCCGAAGCGGTTCGGAGAGAACCCGGGAGATCTTCGGCCCCGGCCAGAACGTGCCCCGGAGAAGGATATTCCATCCATAGAGGCTTCCGGCATTGCTTCTCAGTATCTTGGTGAGGAAACTCGGCCGCAGAAGCCGCCAGATATGCCGCCCCATATTATCGGAACCGACGGAGAAGAAGAAGGTTGCCCGGATCTCATGCCGGGAAAAGGTCGCCAGGAGGGAGGGAACCCCGTCGCGGGTGCCGTTGTAGGTATCGACATCAACTCTTAAACCAACATCCATACCTCGGTTCATTATTATTCCGATCCGATCTATGAATTAAGTTTTTCCGCCGCTTCCCGCATGAAAAAGTCAAGAGTGGAGCGGATCGCCTCATCGAGGGAGATCTCCGGCTTCCAATTCAGTTTCTTTTCAGCACTGCGGATGGAAGGCCGCCGGTGGGTGACATCCTGGTAGCCGCCCTTCCCGTAATAGCGGCCGCTCTCGACTTCTATCATCCCCGCGGAAGGCGGAAAAAGCTTCCGCAATGGGTGCCGATCGAACTGTTCGGTTACGATCTTCGCCAGTTCCCGGATGCTGGCCTCGTTGGCTGGGTTGCCGATATTGAAGATCTGACCGGTGGCGCGGTCGTCTTTATTTTCGATGATCCGGAAGAGACACTCGATGCCGTCGCGGATATCGGTGAAACACCGTTTCTGCGATCCGCCGTCGACCAGCTGAATCGGCGTTCCGCTGACCAGGTTCAGGATTAACTGGGTGATCGCCCGGGAGCTGCCGATCCGGGCGGAATCGAGGCTGTCCAGCCGGGGGCCCAGCCAGTTGAACGGACGGAAGAGAGTGAAGCTGAGCCCCTCCTGCACCCCATAAGCCCAGATGACCCGGTCGAGGAGCTGTTTGCTGCAGCTGTAGATCCAGCGCTGCATCCGGATCGGACCGGTGACCAGGTTGCTCCGGTTCTCATCAAACTCTTCATCCGGGCACATCCCGTAAACTTCCGAGGTGGAGGGAAAGACCAGCCGCTTGTTGAAGCGGGAACAGTAACGGACGATCCGCAGGTTCTCTTCGAAGTCCAGCTTAAAGACCCGGAGAGGGTTGCGGACGTACTCGATCGGGGTCGCGATCGCGACCAGGGGGAGAATGACGTCGCACTTCCGGACATGATACTCGATCCACTCCCGGTTGATGCTGATATCGCCTTCGACAAAATGGAAACGGGGGCGCCCGATGAACCGCTCGATATTGTCGGACTGCAGGTCCATCCCGTATATTTCATACTTTTCTTCCTCGATCAACCGTTCCACCAGGGCATTACCGATGAATCCGCTCACACCCAGGATCAGGATCCGAGTCGGCTTGAAGGGGGAGAGTAACGTCCGATCGATATGGCCGAGCCTCGATCCGGGGACCAGCCCGAGTTCCTCCGCCGTCTGGCGTCCGGTCATCGGGACCAAGCCCTCCGGCTGGGCCTGGCTGATGGCCAGGGTATCTTCACCGCAGGCTACGGTGAGCGGATCGACCGAGATTACAGTTCCCGGTTTCGCATCCTGGTTATCAGGGACGACCCGGGCCTTCCAGACGAAAACTCTCTGATCTCCTTTGAGGGTAAACGCGCCCGGAAAGGGATGGGTAACGGCCCGGACCAGATTGTTGATCTCCCGGGCCGGTTTTGACCAGTCTATCTTCCCATCGGCCGGCTTGCGTCCCCCGAAGTAGGTCGCCTGTGAATGATCCTGGGGGGTCCGCGGTGCCGTCCCCTTCTCGATCAGGGGGAGGGTTTCGTCCAGCACTTCCGTGGAGGCGGAAACGGCTTTCTCGAAAAGATCAAGTGCCGTATCATCCCCGGAGATGGGAAATGATCTTTGGGCCACGATATCCCCGTCATCCGGCCGGGGCGTCATGTAGTGGAGGGTGACACCGGTCTCCGTCTCCCCGTTAACCAGGACCCAGTTGATGGGAGACCTGCCCCGGTACCGGGGCAGAAGCGAGCCATGGAGGTTGAGGGCGCCCTGGGTCGGGATCTCGAGGATCTTCTTCGATATCATCTTCCGGTAGTAGAAGGAGAAGATGACATCCGGCGCTAATTCTTTTATCCGGGCTACCCAGAGAGGATGATTGATGTTATCCGGCGCGTAGACCGGTAGCCCCTGCTTTGCTGCCAGTTCCGCTACTGACCGGAACCAGATGTTTTCATCCGGGTCGTCCCGGTGAGTGAAGACGGCCTGAATATCATAACCATGCCGGAGGAGAGCCTCGATCCCGGTACAGCCGATAGTGTGGTAGGCAAGAACAACCGCTTTCATTGTTTTTTACTTTCCATTTAAGTTGAACTGTTAATTTTTATATCAGGAAGGGAAGAAGCACCGACTCGTTCCCGGACGAAGTAGCGGGGGCGCCCCCGGGCTTCCTGGTAGATCCGACCGACATACTCCCCGATCAGTCCCATGGCGATGAACTGGGCGCCGACGAAGAAGAAGAGGATGGCGAAGAGGGTGAAGACGCCCTGGGCCGCCCAATCCGGGCCGGCCAGAAGACGCATAATCAAGAGAAAGAGGCCGAACCCGATCCCGATCAGCGAGATGATCGCACCGATAAAACTCAACAGGCGAAGAGGAAAGGTCGTCATGCTGGTCAGGAGATCGAACTGCAGGTTGATGAGCTTCAAGATGTTGTACTTCGATTCCCCGGCCGGCCGCTCGGCGTGGGCGACCTCGATCTCAGCGGTCTTATCGGCGAAGGTATTAGCCAGGACCGGGATGAAGGTGCTTCGCTCGGGGCACTGGAGGATAGCATCGACCACGGGCCGGCTATAGGCGCGGAGCATGCAGCCGTAATCCTTCATCCGCACCCCGGTCGTTTTCGCAGTTACCTGATTGATCAACCAGGAAAACAGCTTCCGGAAAGGCGAGTCTTGGCGTCCGACTCTTACTGTCCCCACCACATCATATCCCTCATCCGCTTTGGCCACCAGTTTCGGGATCTCCTCCGGAGGATTCTGGAGATCGGCATCGAGTGTGACGACGATCTCTCCTCTGCTCTCTGAAAGCCCCGCGATAACCGCGGTATGCTGTCCGTAATTGCGGTTGAAGAAGATCCCGGTAATCCGGCCCGGATGCTGTTTGGCTGCTTCACTGATGATGGCTGGAGAACCGTCCCGGCTCCCATCATCGACCAGAATTAACTCGACCGGACAGCCCAAGCCATCCAGGACCTCCATCGTCCTCCCGATGAACGCAGGGAGGTTTTCTTTCTCGTTGTAAACCGGGACGACAACGGATACGGATTTTGGATTAAGTTTGTTGTATTCAGTCATTTTGCGCATGGATAATCCATTGGTTTATTTCTTAACCACATTTAAGGTATCCCTAATGGCCTCCGCCACATCTTTGACATCCTGCTCGGTCATTGCGGGGAAGAGCGGGAGGGAGAAGAGACGGTCGCCGACCCACTCCGTCTCCGGGAGAAGTCCTCTTCCGTATCCCGCCACCTCCCGGTAGTAATCCTGAGTATGGACCGGCCGGAAATGGATTCCAGTCCCGATATTTCTTGTCTTCAGTTCTTCGAGAAACTGATCCCGGGTGACGGTCACCCGGCGCAGGTCCAGCAATACGATATAGAGATGGTGGCTGTTCTGATGGGGATACTCCGGGGCTCGGGGATGGATAATTTCCTCAAGCCCTTCAAGGTGCTGATCGTAGAGAGCCGCAAGTTCCCCCCGTTTAGTATTCAACTCATCTACTCTCGCCAACTGGGTCAGACCCAGGGAAGACTGGATATCGGTCAGATTATACTTGAATCCGGGCATGATGATCTCTACCTGAACTTTTCCGTTCCGGCTGTAGCGTTGCCAGGCGTCTTTAGCCAGCCCGTGGAACTTCAGAATTCGGACCTTCTCCGCCAACCCCTCATCGTCGGTGGCGACCATTCCGCCTTCGCCCGTGGTAATGTTCTTGATCGGATGAAAACTGAAGACGGCGGTCCCGGTCTTTCCGATCGGTTCCCCCCGGTAGCGGGTTCCCAGGGCGTGGGCGGCGTCCTCGATCATTATTACGTTATGTTCATCCGCTATTTTCCGCAGGGGATCGAGGTCAACCGGAACTCCCGCGAAATGAACCGGGATAATAGCCCTGGTCTTTTCGGTCAGAACCTTCCGGACCGATTCCGGGGTCACCATCAGGGTTTTTCGATCGATATCGGCGAAGACGGGTTTTAGTCCCAGGATGGTGAGCAAGTTGACCGTGGAACCCCAGGTCATGGAAGGGGTCACGACTTCATCCCCCGGGCATAACTTCAGGGCCATCAGGACCAGATGCATGCCGGCGGTGCCGGATGAGAGGGATACGCTGTACCCGGCTCCCAGGTACGCACGAAAAGCTTCCTCAAAAGCCGCGGTCTTGGGGCCGGTGGTGATCCACCCAGATTTTAAGACTTCCACCACCCCGTCGATATCGGTCTGATTGATCGCGGGTTGTGAAAACGGTAAAAATGTCGCTCTCATATTATTTCGGGATTGTTACTTTCTCTGCCCGGTCAGCAACAATAGCCGGCGATTCCGGCCCATTTTTTCCTCTTTGACAATCTGAAATGAGGCCTCCGGCATCCCTTTCGGAGGAAACTCTCTATCTCTCTTTAGCAATACGATGACTGAGTCATAGACCTCGTCATTCCCGCTGAGAATATTGGCCAGACGGCCCAGATTTTTTTCAGGATTTACTTTATCACGCAGGTCGATCAGGGTCAACCCGGTATAATATGAGAAGATGGCCCGGATGGTCTCGTCCGTATACCACCCGCAGACCCGGCCCCGGCCTTCCGTTGGGATGGCAGCGGTCAGACGCCGGGTGGCCGGCTCGTAGTTCTTCTCCGCGTCGATCAGGGGGAAGACCGCGAAGATGACGGTCAGATAGAGTAGACCGCTGACTGTCGCGACCCGGGGAAGGAGATTGTTCTTGAAACGAACGAGGGCGAATATCCCCGCGACTGCCAGAATAATGACGATAGGATTGAAGTCCAGCCCAATGCCGGTCCCTTTCCAGGTCAGTGTCGGGGGAATTAGAGAGAGGAGGCGGCCCGAAATAACCAGAGAGAGGAGAAGGGACGGAAGGACTAGGATAGGGCAGAGGAACCGGTAGACCACCTCCACCCAGTAGGGGTTCTTATTAAGAGAGAAGGCCGCGAGACACGCGAAGCCGGGCAGCAACGGATAGAGGTAGATACCGCGCTTGGTACTGGCCAGGGAGAGTAGAATAAGTCCTCCGAGAGCCCAGGCCAGGGCTACTTTGAGTAGTGCCTGTCCCCCTGATTCCGCCTCTTCGATCCTATCCCGGCTCCGGCGGCGGATCCCGCCGAGAAGGAGCGGGGTCCAGGGGAGAAGAAGGATAGGCGCGACCCCGAGATAGTAGAGCATCCCGCGTTCATGAGAATGGGTCGTCTGTCCGGAGAAACGGCCGATCTGATTGTTGATGAACCATTCATTCCATAACTCCGGCCCGCCCCGGGAATAGAAAGCCACGGCCCAGGCCAGCCCGGGCCCGATCAGGAGGAGGATCCCCGCCAGGTGGAGGAGTGGCCTCTTGGCAATCTCCCTGAAATAGAGAACCATCAGGCAGCCCCAGGGGACGGCCAGGAGGCCCCAGGCGACGAAGCCCTTGGTCAGAAAGGCCAAACCGGCCGCGAGATACGCTCCGAGCAGGAGAGAAGGACGGTCCCGGTCGAAGCCCTGGAAGAAAAAGAGGACGGCCGCGGTGACCAGCAGCATCAGAAGGGGGTCGATCAATATCCAGTGAGTGGCCTGAAAGAAGCCGGCCATGGTCGTCAGGATAAGAACCGCCGCCCGCGCCCGGTATCGCCCCAGGTATTCCCGAAGAACCAGCCAGAGAATCCAGAGGGTTAAGGCTCCGCAGAGCGCCGCGATTGCCCGTGCCGCGACCGTTGTTCCGACTATCTTCCCTGCCGTCATCATTGCCAGGGCCGAGAGCCAGTAATAGAGGGGCGGCTTCTCGACAAAAGGAACTCCCGCCAGGTGGGGGATGACCCAGGAGCCGCCCGCCGCCATCTCCCGGGCGATCTCCGCCTCCCGGGGCTCATCGGCGGTCCAGAGCGCGTGTCCGGCGATCCCGAAGACCAGCGTGGCCAGGCAGATCAGGATCACCCATGCCGGTATCTTGCTGCCTCCCGCACCCCGGCCTCTTTTTTTACTGTTAATTTCCATTTATCGACTCCGGTAATCCGTTTTTAGTGTTCTCCTCATCTTTCGTAATCAAGTAAAAGACGCGCCGCCGCCCCTTTCCGGCCCGGGCGAGAGTTTTCCAGGAAGGGGCAAAAGGGTTGGACTCTTCGAACTCACCCAGCCGGGGGATAACGATCAGGTCGAACGCCGGATCTTCACCTTTCAGGATGGTGGTTACCCGGATCGGATCTTTTATCATCGGGAGCGTGATGTCCCGATAATAAGAGAAGACCGCCTGGGTCGTCTCATCATTCCCCCAGACACAGACTCGGTCCCGGAACTCTGCCGGTATGGCCGCTGCCAGTACCCCGGTCATCGGCCGGTAGCTCCAGACCTTATCGAGGACCGGCATCGCCGTGAGACTCGCGGCGATATAAAAGAGGGAGGCCACCGCGGCGGTCTGGGCCACCGGCCTCTTCTTCAGATAGAGGAACGAGATAATCCCGGCTCCGGCGCAGAGCAGAACCGGAAGATTGATCCCCACGGCCGTGGTAAGACTCCCGGCTTCCCAGTCCAGGATGAAGAATGAGAAGACGAGCAGCACCAGTAAGAAGATGCCGCAGAGGACCCGGATGACTACCCCGGACCAGCGGGGGATCGTCGCGAAGCCAGCAGCGGTCATAATCGCGAATGCCGGCAGGAGCGGATAGAGATAGACCTCCCGCTTGGTCCCGGCCAGCGAGAGGAGGAGCACTCCACCCAATCCCCAGGCGAGTGAGAGAAAGAGGAGGTTCCGGCCCTCTCCGCTCTGGCCGGGCCGGCTTCTCCAGCCGCGGGCGACAGCCCAGCCGATCAGAGCCGGGGTCCAGGGGAGGAGTATCAGGGGGAGCATCCAGAGGTAATAGAAGGGGCCTTTAATATGCCCCAGGTGCGCCGACCCGCCGGTAAACCGGCCGATCTGATTGTCGATGAACCACTCCCGCCAGAGTTCCGGGCCGGCCTGGAGGTAGAAGGCTCCCATCCAGACTGCCGGCGGCCCCAGCAGAAGCAGCAGTCCGGCCAGGTGGAGTCCCGGCCGGCGGCGGATGGACCGAAAATATAGACCGCCGAGCAGCCCCCAGGGAAGGAAAAGCAGCATCCAGGCAACAAACCCCTTGGTCAGAAAAGCCAATCCGGCCATGCAGTAACCGGCCAGGAGCGCGGTATCCCGTTCCCGGTCCAGCCCCAGGAAGAGGAGCAGGACGGACGCGGAGATGAGCAGCATCAGGAGAGGGTCGATGATGATCCAGTGGCCGGCCCGGACAAAACCGAACATCGTCCCCAGGATTAAGAGAACAGCCCATCCCCGGAACCGTCCCCAGGATCTTCTGACCACCAACCAAGTCACCAGCAGTGTCAACGCGGCGCAGAGGGCGGAGGTGGCGCGAGCCGCGGTCGTGGGTCCGATGATTGCTCCCAAAGAGCGCATCATCAGGGCCGAGACCCAGTAGTAAAGGGGGGGTTTCTCCACGAAGGGCTGGCCGCCCAGCTCCGGGATCAGCCAAGTTCGGCTGGAGAAGATCGATCGGGCAATCGCCGCCTCCCGCGGCTCATCCGGGGTCCAGACTTCATGCCCCCCCACCCCGACTGCCAGGGTCGCCAGAACAAGCAGGATAACCCAGAACGGGATTGAACTTTCATTCTTCATTTATTCTGCGCATTTCAATGCTAATGATACAAAACACGTCGTACGTGTTTTGTATCATTAGCGTCGGAATGTTCGGACCATTAAACCTGCATTCAGCTGGATTGTCTGCTTATTTCTCGTATAACGCTTACTGCTCCATCCGGGCAAGTTCGAGGATGGCTTCTGCCGCTCGCTCCGATGCTTTGCCGTCCAGAGAATAAAAGAAATAGTCGCGAAATTTTTGCCGTATCTCTGATCTGTCCAATGAATTAGCCAGGCACTTTTGAATTGCCGGCCGAAGTTGGTCCGGGTCCCGCACTATCTCCCCCGCCTCCCGCACCCAAACTTCCACCAGATCGTGGTCGGACCATCTCTCTCCAAGATGATCAATGAATACCATGGGTTTATCAAAAGCGAGATAGTCGACCGCGACCGAAGAGAAATCCGTTATCATCAGATCCGATATATACATCAGGGGGATTGGATCGATATTGGGATCGGGGTAAAAACAGTTCGAATGTTTTTTTATGTACTCAGCAATTTTTTCCATGGCTTCCGGGAATTCATCATTCGCGATGACGTTGGGATGAGGTTTGAAGATGAAGTTCACCTCGCTGCCGGCCGCTTGACAGACTTCCAAACCCAGGTCGGGGATAGAACTAAGGTTGATCCTGCCGACTCCGTGCCAGGTTGGCGCATAGATAATTGTCTGTTGATCCGGGTTGAGTTTAAGTTCCTTAACAATTTTATCTCGTGATAATTCATTGTTGGCCAAGACGTCCAGTCGCGGGAATCCGACTGCTGCCCAGTTGTTATCAGTCAGAACATTTATGGACCTCAATTTTTCTTCCATATGTTTTCCAGTTAAGCAGAGGAGGCTATTTCTATCTTTTATAAGCTTGTCCAAATGTAATAGCTTAAAAGGGTGCCATAAATCATCACTCAAAAGGCTGAACTTTTTAAAACACGCGGGCAGATGATGTTCTATAAAGCGACTTATTAAGAAAAATATGCTTTCCCGATTTTTGAAGTTGTTCTTATCATACACACCCTTTTTATCAGCGAGACCATGAAATACCTGCACGAGTTTATATTTAGGATGGATTTTTCGCTCATCGCCGGCTAAGACGACTGCCCCGGGTTGGTAGCGGGCCAGATTCTTCCGTTTATCCAGGTAACTTTCAATTAACGGGTAATTGGTTTTTACATAATTATAAAGGGATTCCGATTCGGTGACAAACACTCCGCCGGTCTTCTTCCAGATGGGCAACATGTAGGTGAAGAAGACCACGCTCTCCCGGGAGAAGTAGACTATGTTTTTTTTAGTCTGCATACCTTACTTAACCCCCGATACCACCGAAAATTTCCAATCCATCAGGATGTCATCATCCCGGACGGTCATGTTATAGGCCTTTTGAATACCGGCATCGCACTCATAGTGCATCTTTCGAATAATATCGATGTTGCGAAATGGGAGCCCCGAATTCTCAAGCCAGTTGTTCATACTCATCTGTCGCAATATCACTGTCCTGGAGGTGATATTTTTAAATCCCCGCTGGCCCAGGAGATTGACGAGATCATCGAGGAGAAAGGTAATTCTATCCTCTTTAAAACGGAACATGCTCTCGTAGAATGGGAGGGAGTAACGATCGGGCGGGTTTCCCTCGCAGAGGATAAATCTTCCCCCCGGTTTAAGGACCCGGTGTACTTCGTCCATCGCTCTCTCAAGGTTCCGGGCGTGATGAAAGACCATCCGGGCGGTCAGAACGTCGAAATCCCCGTCAGCGAAACCGCGCAGGTCCTCCATCTCCTTGATGGAGAGGTCAAATCCATACGAGGGATCTATCTTTTCCAGCATGGACCGGCTGATATCAATCCCGAAATATTCAGCATCAGGCTGTTCTTTCTTCGAGGCGATGAGAATCTTTCCCGTACCGGTGCCCAGATCAAGGACCTTCTCTTCTTTCGATATCCCGGCCATATCGACAATGGTATCGAGCAGCTGGTTTTTGGCCGCCCATTCCAGACGGTCATAGAACCTGGCCCGCTGGTCCCAGTCGGTCGTTATCTTTACCAGACGGCGAATGAAATGAGTATCCGTCAACGCCCGTTCATAATCATCCGGGGTATCGATCTCCATCCATCCTCTTTCAATGATGACACAGTGAAGAGGCACTCCCAACTCGGTCATCTCCTGGAAGATATCGGTCATCCAGGCTTTTTTTAATAGGTCTGCCTGACCGGGGTAGAACTTTGCCATCCGATCATAGTTTTTTTTTAAGAGCTCCGCGCCCCGCCGTGAGCATTTGACCATCCCGATAAACTGTCCCCGGGTTTCATATTCATCGGTAAGTCGTTTCCCGATCTCTTGAACCCGGTTTTCAGAATCAAAATACACCATCTCCAGTTCTTCCAGAGCTATCTTGCTGCGCTGTCGCGTCGAGTCCTTCCAGTTGACCATCACCCCGACCGCGATGTCATGCCTCGCCTCAACCAGGCGCCTGACAACCTGTTCTTCGTAGATGATATCCGAGTAGAGGATCAGCAAGGGGCCGGTCATCGCTTCACGGGCGCAGAAAAGGGAGTGGAGTATATTGGTGTCGGTGTAATCGGGGTTGTCGAAATACGTCAATCCCGGAATATCGATCCTGTCACCGGCATATCCCCGGACCACTGAAACATCATCGATACCGCAGGCATGGAGGGTGTTGATCTGGATTTCCAGCAGTGTGTTGCCTTCTATATCGATCAGGCATTTAGGTTTTCCCTTGCTGATTGCACCAAGTCGAGATCCTTTCCCGGCCGCCAGGATTATCGCTTTCATATCGGGTAATCTCCTTTATTTCTCCTGCCTTTCTTTATTAATAACGGAATGGGGAGCGGGCCGCGATTGATTTCCGAATTCTTCATCAGAAATATTAATACTTTATTTGCTGGATTTCCGATCTAGAAACGTATCTGCGCCGGAAGATAAACGTAAGAAGATAGATGAAAAAGACGTAGTAAACGATTATCTCCCGGAACTTGGCGGTGTTCGCCTGGAGAGCCCCCTCCATTCCCAACCCGGCTCGATTCAAGGCCTTGGAGTACCGGGAGACGGCCAGCATGGTCACCATGGTCAGGATGAACCAGGGATCCGGACGGAGATAGCGGATCAACCGGTTGGTACTCTTCCAGGAAACCAGGGGGAAGATGATAAAGAAGGCGATCATCCCCATGTCAAGGGTACGTTTAAAGAGCTGATTGATATTGTCCTGGTTGTGGATATTCCAATCACTCCCCTTACCTTCGGCATCCTTTACCCGGTCGTCAATGGGGTCACCGCTCAGATAGCGATAATGGAGACGCCCGTAATCGATCTCTTCCATAAAGAGAAAAATACCCCCAGCCAAGATGCAGATCAGGATCACTATCTCAAAACACAAACGCTTGCGGGTTAACCCATAGACCGCCAGGGCGATCAGCGCCAGAAGGCCCAGGTTCTGAAGGTTTTCCAGCAGGCCGTACTCCCGGTTAATCCGGGGTGCAACCAGTTCCTGGACCCGGAGATCACCGAAGAAGTAGCCCCAGACAAAGATCAGACTGATCAAAGCAGGGACAATCAGATAGATCAACAGTTTTCTGTTGATAATGGATACTTTTTTCTGGTTTTCAGTCATGGTTGGATACCAGCACTAGCCGGGGTGAAGGATCCGGCCGGGTTATATGTTGAATCTGCGTCGATTGAAAGAGCCCGGCTAGAGCCGGGTCTCGCGAGATCGGTTCGAAGATCCGCGGTTCTATTATCACATAAACCTTCTCCTGACTTCCGAGAATTTTCTTTAATTCATCCGGACGGTTAATCTCCGGGGTGGTCTGGTTTCTCCAGAAAGGGAAGGCCGCAGAGATGGGGGGTGATCCAATGCCCATCGATGAGTGTCTCCCGGGCGATCTCGGCCACCCGCGGCTCGTCCGGAGACCAGAGGTAATCATGATGGATTCCCGTGATCATCGCCATGGCTACCACCAGTCCGATGAAGATGGAGCGGTAAGGTTTCATCTCTAAAATTCTACGATCAACCCGTTTAATGGACAAGACTGTAAATTTAGTATATATCTGGGGGAAAATTTTTATATACTTAATTAAAATTATACGGAGGAAATTTTAATGGAGAAAGTAAGTGGCGTTGTTACCTGTTTCAATCGCGAGAATGAGATTGAGCGGTGCCTTCAAAGTATACGCTGGGTTGATGAACTGATTGTGATCGATTCCTTTAGCACTGACCGGACGGTGGAACTAGCGAAACCATATGCTGATATCTTTCTTCAGCATGAATATATTTCTGATACGTCTCAAAGGCACCGGGCCATAAGTCATGCTTCTCATCCCTGGATTCTGATCATCGATTCGGATGAAGTGATGCCGAAAGAGCTCTGTGACGAGATCCGGGAGGAGCTTAAAAACCCCCGTTATGGAAGATACCGTGTCTTCCGCCGTGGTTTCTTTCTCGGGCGAGAGATGAAGCACGGGGGGTGGAATCGTGATCAGAACAACATCCTCTTTCTTAAAGATACTTATCGTTTCAGTGATGTTGAAATACATCCGATTCTGTTGCCGGATGACAGAGCCGGGGTCTTTAAACACCGACTCGACCACTACACTCTGCATACCATCGACGAATTCATCGTTAATTCACGGAAGTATGCCACACAAGGAGCTCAAAGATATCTGCGGCAGGGGAGGAAGGGGCACGCGTCAAATATATTACTCCATCCCCTCTTTAACTTTTTTAAGAATTATATCTTACGGATAGGCTTCCTGGACGGAGCTCACGGCCTAATCTCGGCTGTCCTCTCTTCCTGCTACGTGGCCCAGAAACACGCGAAGTTGTGGGAGTTGAAGAGACAGAAGAAAAATTTAAAATGAAATCATTGCTCGTCACGCACTCCAGCCGCTGGAACGGAGAGACGGAGTATGCCGCCGGGCTGATCCGGGCGGAAGCGGCGCTGGGGATGGATGTGACTGTGGTGGCGCCGCGGGAGAGTGTTCTGGCTCAGACGGCAGCGGGTTTCGCACGGCTGCTCGAGTTGCCGGGAAAGGCGCCTTCCCGGTCGTTCCTCGATTTTATCAGGGACGTGAGATGGCTCTCTGGTCTGATCGGCCGGGGCGGTTACAATGTCCTGCATTCCTCCCGGGCGCCCGCCCATCTCATGGTCGCCCTGGCCGCCCGGAAGAGAGTCCCTCTTCTGCATCTGCGGGGCGGGGCGAAACGTCCCTATGGCCACCCCGGCAACCGCTTCCTCTACCGGTGTTTGACCGATGGGGTACTTGTCTCATCTTCCCGGGTTGAGGGTTGGGTCACCCGGCGGTTGAAGGTTCCCCCGGAACGCGTCCACCGGATCCTGTCACCGGTTGATATAGAGCAGTTCAAGCCGTCTTCTCCGGACCGGACACTCCGCAACGAGTTGGGGATCCCGGATAACGCGGAGTTGATCGTCAAAGTGGCCCGTCTGGCCCCGGTCAAGGGACATGACCTGCTTCTGGAGGGGATGGCGATCGTCCGCCGTGAGTTTCCCCGCGCCGTGCTGGTGCTGGTTGGAAACCCCTGGGCCGGGCAGCCCGCCCGGCTGAAGGAACAGGCGGAACGGTTAGGGATCGGGGACGCGGTTGTCTTCACCGGGCGCCGCGGAGACATTCCGCGGTTCCTCGCTTCCGCCGCGGTCTGTGTCTCTTCATCAATCGGGAGCGAGGAGAACTCGCGGGCGGTAAGTGAGTACATGGCCTGCGGATGTCCGGTAGTGGCCACCGCGGTTGGGGTCATCCCCGAGCTGGTAGTCGAGGGTGAGACCGGGTTGCTGGTTCCGCGTCGCGAACCCGGGGCTCTCGCGGAAGCGCTTTTGACTATCCTCCGGGACCCGGAACGGGGGAGGAAGTTGGGAGAGGAAGGCCGGTTGAGAGCGGTCCGGGAGTTTTCAGAGGAAGCTTTCGGGCGTCGCCTCTCCCGGGTCTTCGAATCGATCGGGTTGCCCGCCGAGTCAAAGTGACTCCTTATAAAATTACAAGCGGAGAAACTATGCCATCACCCATTCATTCCGCGGATTACCGCTTTCGCCTCCGGGATGGGCTGGTGGGCGCCCAGATGCTCTTCGTTGCGTTCGGAGCGCTGGTTCTGGTCCCTCTCCTCACCGGGCTCGATCCCCGGGTGGCGTTATTTACCGCCGGGATCGGGACCCTGATCTTCCAGGCGGTCACCCGGGGGAAGGTGCCGATCTTCCTGGCTTCATCGTTCGCCTTCATCCCCCCGATTATCTACGGGGTGAAGACATGGGGCATCCCCCCCACTCTTTGCGGCCTTGCGGCGGCCGGAGTTTTTTATCTACTTCTCAGCTTTTTCATCCGGTGGCAGGGAAGCGCCATCCTCCACCGAATCCTCCCACCCATCGTTACGGGGCCCGTTATCATGGTTATCGGCCTGATCCTGGCCCCGAACGCCGTAAAGATGGCGATGGGAAAGTCAGGTGACGTAGGTATGGATCCCGGCCCGGCGATCCTCCTGGCGGCGGTCGCCCTCGGCACCAGTATTTTGGTTACAATTTTCGGCAAAGGGCTGATCCGGTTGATACCCATCCTCTGCGGTATCGCGGTTGGCTACCTGGTCTCTCTGATCTTTGGTCTGGTGGATTTTACTCCGGTCAGGGAAGCCCCCTGGCTGGCGGTCCCCGGCTTTGTCTGTCCCCGCTGGAACTGGGAGGCGATTATCTATATCGTACCAGTGGCTATCGCCCCGGCCATCGAGCACTTCGGGGATATCGTGGCGATCGGCGCGGTTACCGGTCGTGACTATATAAGAGACCCTGGAATTCAGAACACCATGCTGGGTGACGGTCTGGCGACCACCGCGGCCGCTTTTCTCGGTGGTCCCCCTAATACCACCTATTCCGAAGTCATCGGGGCGGTGGCCCTGGTCAGGATATTCAACCCGGCGATTATGACCTGGGGGGCTATCTTCGCGATCGGGATCTCCTTCGTGGGGAAGTTAGGGGCTCTTCTTCGGACGATCCCGCCTCCGGTGATGGGAGGTATCATGCTCCTCCTCTTCGGGGCCATCACGGTAGTGGGGCTCAACATCCTGGTAAGAGCGGGGAAGGATCTGATGGAGCCACGAAACATGGTGGTCTGTTCCTTGATCTTGGTCTGCGGCATCGGGGGGATGAGTTTTAAGATCGGCGGCTTCACCCTGGCCGGGATCGGCCTGGCCGGTATTTTGGGGGTGGTTTTAAACCTGGTCTTGCCGGGCGCGAGAAAGGAGAGTAAGCTCAGGTAAGCTAAAGCTGGAAGCTATTAAGGAGAGGAAGCAAGATGAGCGCGGTAAGGATAGAGAAATTTACTTGCGGGGGATGGAAGAACTGCCTCCGGCTTACCAACGGGCTGGTCGAGGTCGTGGTGACGACCGATGTCGGACCCCGGGTCATTCGTTATGGGTTTTCTGACGCTCCTAACATGTTCTGTGAGGTTGAGAAAGACCGGGGGAGGATCGGGGGGGATGAATGGCGGATGTATGGGGGTCATCGCCTCTGGCACAGCCCGGAGGACAACCCCCGTACCTACCCAGCCGGACAACGGGAAGGTTGCTTGGCGGGAGTTCCCGGGCGGCATAGCGGTTACGCAGGAGGTTGAGCCCCGGACGCGCATCCGGAAAGAGATGGAGATATCTCTCGAGCCTGCGGGTTCCCGCGTTGCTATTCTGCATCGGCTGACCAACCAGGGACTCTGGCCGGTCAAACTTGCCGCCTGGGCTATTACGGTAATGGCGGCTGGTGGGCTGGAGATAATCCCCCAGCCCCGAGCGGATACCGGACTCCTCCCCAACCGTTTGATCTCCCTCTGGCCCTACACCCGGCTCAATGATCCCCGGGTCCGCTGGGGTGAGAGGTTTATTTTCATTCGGCAGGACTCCTCGATCAGTAACACTTTTAAGATCGGTATCCCCAACGAGCAAGGCTGGGCGGCTTATCTTAATCAGGATCGGCTCTTTCTGAAACGGCATGAGCATATCTGCGAGGCGCGATATCCCGATTACGGTGTATCATACGAGACTTACACCAACGATTTCATGCTGGAGATGGAGACCCTCTCTCCTCTGGCCTTTCTTGAGCCGGGGGGAGCGGTCGAGCATCGGGAAGAGTGGGAACTTTTCGACAATGTTGCGCTGCCTTCCGACGATGAAGAGGAGATAGAAGCGATCCTCCGGCCCACTCTCCGGATTATGTCGCCAGTTGCCGATAACCAAAAGAGAGATAAAGGAGGGTAAGAACAATGATCCACCACCCGATCATCCTGGTTCCAAAACTGGTCTTACTGGCTGTTATTATTGTGGTCTTGATCATCTTGCATGGTTCTCTCTCTCCGGCTCATTTTAAAGTTGCGGTCATTATCTCCATCGCGGCGTTTCTCTTCTTATCCATCGTGCTCTGGATCGTTGTCCTGCGGACCTTGAAGAATCCCCGGTCCAAGTTAGCCCGGCAGACAATTCTCTTCAGCGAGGCTCGTTCGTCGGATGGATTTCAAGCCGGAAGTGGGGAGAACGCCGAACTGGTCGGCTCCCTCGGGACTTCCGTCTCCCAGCTCAGGCCGTCTGGGATCGCCCGGATTCGAGGTAAGAGAGTCTCGGTGATTACCGAGGGGGCGTTCATCCCGGCGAATTCACCGGTGGAAGTTATCGAGGTCAAAGGCCTTCGGGTGATAGTGCGAGCCCCGAATGGGCCGGATAAGCGATCAGGAGAGGGCTTATAAGAGCGGGCCGCGCCACCTCGGGTTAAATTGCCCCTCCCACATTTAACCATTTTGTGCTCTCCTCAATAAGAGCTATCCCGGGCGCGCATTCTCCGCAGTTCCAGTTCTACATACCGTCTCCGCACCGCCGGCCGGACTCCAAACGAGACCCCGGCCGCGATCACTCCCAGTAATAATAACGGATAAAAGACCGCATAGGGCTGAGACCGGATGATCGCGATAATCCCGGCCAGCAGGGCGCAGATCCCGGCAATCCGTATTAACGTTAAAAGGTTCAATACCAGCCGGCGCGCTCTTCCTCTCCCCGCCAGGATGCCGATCAGTCCTCCCGTCAGGCCCAGAAGCGAGCCCGCGATCGCGCCGAAGAGCCCGGCGGAACGGCCCGTCCACCATTGCCCGGGCAAGGCCAGTGGGTCCTCGCCCGGCTTTAACTCCACAAGCCGGAGCGGGCCGACCCAGACGGTTCCGGGTCCCGGGAGAACCACGTTCACAATAAGTTTCTCGGGGGGAGGGTTCCCCGGCTTGTTCCGGAATGGAAGCACGAAATCTCTCCATCCGGATGAGCCGTGTAGCTTCTCCATCGGTCCGCCGGTACCGAGCGTCCGGCTGAAGTACCGGCTCCCGTCGGCAAAGACGCTCCACATCTCGAGGTAGCCGTCGCCTTCCACCCCCTGGTACTTAACCTGACCGTTGATCGCGTAATCCGCCATGGTAAGAGCAGGTTCTTTAATAATCAGGATCCGGGCGGTCTTTCTTCTGTCTTCCCGGTTCTTTAATTCGAGGACATACGGTCCGGCTTCGCCCTCCGGCCGAATGACCTCTCCCTCACCGGCTCCCCCCCGACTCTTGTATTCTCTCCAGGTGATCTCCTGAATGGTCTCTCCTCCGAAGAGGGCCGGGCACGAGATGAGGATAAAGATGCTAAGAGTGGCTATCAGCGTTCTCATTCTCTCCCTCCTTTTCTTTTTCATGGGCTTTACGGAGCACCTTTAACATTGCGAGATCGATCTTTCCATCAGCATAAAGGAGACGGAACTGTTGTTCCAACGGACCGACTTCCTCCATGCTCTCGATGACCTTGATCTTCTCGATCAGACGGTCCAGCCGGAGACGAACGGTCGGATAGGAGATGCCGTAAACCCGGGCGACCGCTTTCAATGAACCGGAAGCAAGCGTAAAACGCTTCAAGAAGGACAGGTCTTCTTCATCCAGCCGGTCTATCCATCTCTTCTTTTCTCTCATGATTATATCCCCAAAAGTTAATATTATTCATCACAATATTAATATAAACCTATAATAAATTAAAGTCAAGTTAAAATATATTAATTTTTGATTTTTTTATCATCAATAATTTCAGTTGACTATGATCAATCTTGGGGATAGTTTAACCTGCGCTAAATAATAATGATATAGAAACAACCGTCCCCGTAGGTTTAACCCGAATGAAATGGCTGATTGACGGTTATAATGTATTAATATCTAATGAACTGGGACATGACAATTCAGCCCGGGAGCGATTTCGCCGTCTGATCGAGGCTTATTTCTCAGGCAAACAGGTTGAGGTGACCATTGTCTATGATAGTCGGGGGAGCATTACTATCCAGCGGGAGAGGTTGACTTCCTCGATCAGCGCGGTCTACGTTGACAACGCCGATCAGTATATCATTGACATGATCGAGGGAAGTTCTCATCCCCGTTCCATTATCCTGGTAACGGATGATCGAGATATTGTTCAGGCTGTACGCGATCTTCGACCCCAACGCAGAAGCACCGCTGAATTTCTCTCCCTGATCACGCCCTCTTATTCCCATGGATGGGAGGAAAAAAAACCGGAACGGGAAACTCAGGGAAATATCGAGCGCTATCTCAGCCTTTTTGATATGGAATCAGATGACTGAAGAATATATTAACCAATTTGACGGAATAGGATAATATTGAGACATTAAATAAGTTGTGCAGCTAAGTCCTTTAGGAGATATAGATGAGTAAAACCATCGCTGAAATCAACGATAAGATCAAAAAGGGAAAGGCAGTGGTAGTTACCGTTGAGGAACTTATCGGCCTGGTAGAGGAGAAGGGGGTCTCGAAATCCGCTCAGACAGTCGATGTGGTAACGACCGGTACCATGGGGCCGATGTGCTCTTCCGGGGCCTACTTCAATATCGGGCAGCCCAAGCCCAAGATAAAATTGGGGGGAGGAAAAGCCTATTTAAACGATATTCCCGTCTATACCGGCTTGGCCGCGGGCGATTTCTTCATCGGGGCCGGCGCGCTTCCCGATAGTGATCCCCGGAACAAGATATATCCCGGGAAATTTGCCTACGGTGGCGGCCACGCGATCGAAGACCTGGTGGCCGGCCAGGATCTCCGTTTCACCGCTACCGCCTATGGAACCGACTGTTATCCCCGCAAAGAACTCTCCACCTGGTTGAGTATCCGGGATATGAATGAAGCGGTCCTCTTCAATCCCCGTAACATCTATCAGAATTACAACGTGGCGGTGAATCTATCCGACCGGGTTATCTATACCTATATGGGAATCTTAAAGCCGAATCTGGGCAATGCCAATTACTGCAGCGCCGGGCAGCTCTCACCGCTCCTGAAAGACCCCGGCTTTCTGACCATTGGGATCGGGACCAGGGTTTTCCTGGGAGGTGGGGTGGGATATATCGCCTGGTGGGGAACCCAGCATAATACCTCGGTTAAAACCAACCGAAACGGCGTACCGACGGCTCCGGCGGGAACAGCGGCCCTGATCGGCGATCTCAAGCAGATGAGCCCGGAATGGCTGAAAGGGGCCAGTTTCACGGGATACGGGGCCACAATGGTGGTCGGTGTTGGTGTGCCGATCCCGATTCTCAACGAGGAGATCTGCCGCCATGCGGCCCTTCCGGACGAGAAACTCTCGACCCGGATCGTGGACTACGGCCGTGATTATCCCCAGGGCCGAATGAGAGATCTGGGGACCGTCAATTACGCACAACTGAAGAGCGGTACAATCCGAGTACGGGATAAACAGGTTCCTACCGCTTCCCTCTCCAGTTATCCCCGGGCCATAAAGATCGCCTCGATCCTGAAGAGCTGGATTGAGGAAGGGAGATTTTTTCTGACCGAAAGGGTGGGAGAATTTCCGGGCCCCGGTAGTGGCTATTCGTATCATCCTCTGAAGGAAAGGCCTATAACATAACCTTGCTCGAAGATTGTATCGAGTTGGAATCCAAAAGTTAAAGCTGTCGCGCAGCCCACCGGAGGTAGACAATGATATCCAAAAGAATAGTACTTCATTTTCCTCGAGATCTGGTCAGCGAGCCTACCATCAGTCGGCTGGTGAAAAAATACGATCTTGAATGTAACATTCTGAGAGCCAATATTACCCCCCGCCAGGTGGGTATTATGGTGTTGGGATTGAAGGGTGGGAATAAGCAGTATAAAGATGCCATTGTTTACCTGAAGAGCCTGAACATCACTGTCCAGCCGCTCAGCCAGGACGTAACCTGGAACGAGGACCTTTGTACTGACTGCGGAGCCTGTGTCACCATCTGTCCCACCGAGGCCCTGACCAAGGATCCCAATACCCAGAAAGTCCGTTTTGATAAGGACGCCTGTATCGGATGCGAACTCTGCATCCCCGCCTGTCCGATGGGGGCGATGGAAGTGCACTTTTAAAGTGGAAAAAATATATCTTGACAACAACGCCACCACCCCGGTCCGGAAAGAGGTGCTCGAGGTTATGTTTGATCTCTACCGGGGAGTACCCGGCAATCCTTCGAGTATCCACTTCTTCGGCCGACAAGCCCGTGGATATGTCGATGAGGCCCGCCGGAAAGTAGCCTCCACGATCGGAGCCGAGCCGTCCGAGATCATCTTTACCGGCGGCGGGACGGAAGCCGATAATCTGGCTATCCAGGGGATAGCCTTCTCCCGGCAAGAGAAGGGAAATCATATCATCACGCAGGCGACGGAACATAATGCCGTTCTCCATGTCTGCCGTTTTCTGGAGGAGCAGGGATTTGAGGTTACCTATCTCCCCGTCAGCCGGGAAGGGCTGGTGGACCCGGCGGAAGTGGAGAGAAGTATCCGGCCGGAGACTATCCTGATCACGGTTATGACGGCCAATAATGAGACCGGGGTGATCCAGCCGGTCGAGGAGATCGGCGAACTGGCCCGGGTCCACCGGGTTCCATTTCACACCGACGCGATCCAGGCCTTGGGGAAGATTCCATTCTCAGTTCAGGCCCTGAAGCCGGATCTTGCCTCCTTCTCCGCCCACAAGGTTTACGGTCCCAAAGGAGTGGGTGTGCTTTACATCCGCTCGGGCACGCGCGTCCGCCCTCTGGTCTACGGAGGACATCATGAAGGCGGGAACCGCCCGGGGACCGAGAATGTTGCCGGCATCGTCGGTTTCGGGCGGGCCTGCGAGTTGGCGATCGATGAACTGGAGACGGAAGGGGAACGTCTTCGCCTGTTGAGAGACCGGCTCCGCAGCGGTATCCTGGAGAAGATTCCTAACGTCAAGCGCAACGGCGCACCCGATCTCCTTCTCCCGAATACATTGAACATGAGCTTTGAGTTCGTGGAGGGAGAGGGCATCCTGCTGGGCCTGGAGACAGAGGGGATCGCGGCCTCGACTGGATCCGCCTGCACCTCGGACGAGCCGGAGCCGTCCCATGTGCTGAGCGCGATGGGTGTTCCGGGCGTCCTGGCCCAGGGCTCGATTCGTTTCTCGCTCGGCCGTGAGAACACCCGGAAGGAAATAGATTATACCATAACAATACTGGCCGGTGTGGTCCGGCGGTTGCGGGAGATATCTCCCTTCCACCCGGAAGAGGGTAGCTAATCCATCTCTCGGAGGCAGATTGCATGAACATCGAAGCGCCATACAGCGATAAGGTCATGGACCATTTTAATAACCCCAGAAATGTAGGAGAGATCGAAGTTCCCGACGGGGTCGGCATGGTCGGCAATCCTGTCTGCGGCGATGTTATGAAGCTCTATCTGAAAGTGAAGGATGACCGAATAACCGACGTTCGTTTTCAGACTTTTGGTTGTGGGGCGGCCATCGCTGTCGGCTCCATGGTCACCGAGATGGTCAAGGGAAAGACCCTGGAAGAAGCGATCATTATCTCCAATAAGAAGGTAGCCGAGGCCCTGGACGGCCTCCCTCCGGCCAAGATGCACTGTTCCCTGCTAGCTGAGGACGCACTGAAAGCGGCGATTGAAGAATATCGCGCGAAACAGGAAGGTATGGCTGATGTCCAATCAGAGCATCATCAAGAAGATTGAAGAGCTGAAGAAGAAGCGGAAAGCCGTTATCCTGGTCCATAATTATCAGACCGCGGAAATCCAGGAAGTGGCCGATTTTCTGGGCGACTCTCTTGACTTAAGCCGGCGCGCCGCGGCGACCGATGCCGCGGTGATAGTTTTCTGCGGGGTTAGTTTTATGGCCGAGACGGCCGCGATTCTCGCCCCGGAGAAACTGGTTCTAATTCCGGATCCCGCCGCGGGCTGCCCGATGGCCGATATGATAACAGCAGAAAACCTGCGGGATCTCAAATCCGAGCACCCGGGCGCGATAGTAGTGGCCTACGTCAATTCCAGCGCCGCGGTGAAAGCGGAGACCGACATATGTTGCACCTCCGCCAACGCGGTTGATGTGGTAGCGTCCCTCCCCCGAGACCGGGAGGTAATATTTGTTCCCGATAAGTTCCTGGGAGCGTATGTAATGAAGAAGACCGGCCGGGCGCTAATTTTATGTCATGGATACTGCCCGGTTCACCGGGATATCCTTCCGGAAGCCGTTGTTGAACAGAGAAGACTACATCCGCATGCTTTGGTAATGGTTCATCCCGAGTGTCCCCCGGAGGTCATAGATCTGGCCGATGAGGCTCTCTCCACCTCGGGGATGGTGCGGGTGGCGCGCGAGTCTGACCGCGAGGAGTTTATCGTGGGGACGGAGGTCGATATGCTGGTCCGCCTCCGCCGTGAGAATTCGGATAAACGTTTCTACCCGGCTAACCCAAAGGCCCTCTGCGTGGATATGAAAAAGATAACCCTGGAGAAAGTTCTCCGGTCTTTAGAAGAGGAACAGTTTGAAATAGTAGTGCCGGAGGAGATCCGCCGCCGTGCGCGCCGGGCCGTCGACGCGATGGTTGATGGGCAGTGGACAGTAGGCAGTAAGCAGTAGGCAGTGGGAGACCCCGAGAACCTCGGGAGATAGGAACAACACTGGTGTATTTAATGATAGAACTTAGTTGATGACAATTTTCGGAGAAATATTTTAGGAGACAGAAATAATGGAAGAGAAGATTTCCAGAGCGATTATTCAGAAGTACTTTGAGAAGCTGCAGGCCAACCTATCGGTCGATGTCGTGGTGGTGGGGGCCGGACCATCCGGGATGGTGGCGGCTCATGATCTGGCCGCTTCCGGCCGAAAGGTCGCGATCTTCGAACGGAAGTTGGCCCCGGGCGGGGGGATCTGGGGTGGGGGCATGTTCTTCAATGAAGTGGCGGTCCGGGATGACGCGTTTCCTATCCTGGATGATTTCGGGGTGGGCTATCATTCCGCCGGTGACGGGTATTACACTGTGGACGCGGTGGAGCTGGCCAGTGGGTTGATATTCGGTGCTTGTCGGGCCGGGGCCTCATTCTTCAATGCGATCAGCGTAGAGGATATTGTGTTAAAAGATGAGCGGGTGGCGGGGGTGGTCATTAATTGGACCCCCATCACCAGTCTCGAGATGCACGTCGATCCATTGGTTATCACGGCAAGAGTCGTCCTGGACAGCACCGGTCATCCCAGTGAGATCGCCGAGCTGGCCACCCGGAAGGCTGGCATCAAGATCGAGACCGCCACCGGCGGGATCATGGGTGAGCGCCCGATGTGGGTGGAGAAAGGGGAGGTCACTACGGTTGAAGATACCAAGATGCTCTATCCGGGCCTTTATGTCTCCGGGATGGCGGCCAACAATGTCAGCGGCGGCTTCCGGATGGGACCGATCTTCGGGGGAATGCTGAAGAGCGGCCGCAAAGTCGCGGAGTTGATTCGGGAGGAGCTTGGTTGTTAAAAAATAAAGCGTCTAATATGTTTGAACTCCCGAAATAAGTTCGGAAGATCCCTGCCGCCTTGCGCAGCGATTTTATAGCGTCTATTTATTTCCCTTTTTTCAAAAACAAACTCCACTTACCCGCTTATTATAGCCGCTATATTCTCCTATGAGTCTATTAAA
>JAVCDH010000046.1 GCA_030765805.1 Candidatus Euphemobacter frigidus | reverse complement strand
CCTCTTTCTCATCCTCCAGTACCGTCTCATTCGGGACTACGGGGGCATTCCCCGGGCCATGCTGACGCTCGTCTTCACCGTGATATTTTCTTCCACGATTGTCCTCTGGTCGACAAAAGCCCGGGGAGGCTTCACGGGAACGCTCTTCTGGGGGACACTGGCCTATTATATTTTCTTCCGGCTCATGGACGGCTACCTCTCCCGGGGCAAGGGAGATTTTGGGAAAGTGATCCTTCTCGGGCTGATCATGGGGATCGGGTTCTGGAACTGCTCCATGGTGGCCTACTATTACTTCCCGATCGTTCTCTACCTTGCGGTCTTCGGCATTGCCGAATTTCGAACCGGCCGGGTAGAAATAATCCGAGATTGGAGACCATCTCACGGCCGGCGAAGCGCTACCCGCCGTTGGATTTATAAAATCATCTTTGCCGTAATCGGGGCTTACCTTCTTTTCGGCCTAGTAACGGTGATTCTGGGAGAAATTGACTTTTCTATCCTCGGGCTCCGAGTCCGATCTCACCATGGAATCCGTGATATCTGGCGAGGTGTATCCCTTCTCGTCGCCGCACTGGCATTCATTGGCTGGAATGAACTCGGGATAAAAAGCTTTACCGATCTTATCCGCCGATTCCTGCCCCGCTGCCCCCATCTTGTCACCGCGGCGGTGGTTATTATCACCTATCTTTTGATTACCGGCGGTATCAACCTTTATTTCCAGGGGCTCCCAGACTACACTTACGGGCACTATCTACACGTCGGGACGGCGGACGGACTGGAAGGAATCGGAAAGAATATTCCCCTGCTCTTTACCCGCCTGCTGCCCAAGATCACCGGTGTCAGCCCCACTTCAATCAAACTGGACCTGGGGAGAACCCCTCTTATCCGCTATTGCAGTATCGCCAATGGGTTGACGGCAATTGCCGGCACCGTCTTCGTGCTCTTGCTGCTCACCATAAGGGGCGCTTCCCGGGTACCTTCGGGAGCATTTATCAAGACCAACCGAGTTGATATTTTCTTCCTGGTCTCTTTTCTCGGGTGCCTGGGGGCCCTTGCTTTCAGTTCACAGATCAAGGACTCCACCGCCTACCGTTACCTGATACCAATCGTAAGCTGGGTACCGTTCTTCCTCGCCTCGCTTTCATTCTTTTTATGGAAGAAATGGAGACCGGCCGGAGTCTTCCTGGGGGCCGTGGTGATTGCCGGCCATTTTATTAAGCTTCTCTTCTTCATCCCCCAGCCGGAACTGGCAGCCTGCGTCCCGGAGATCATCAACGCTCTTAAAGAGGAGAATATAACCAGGGCTTACGCCGATTACTGGCTCGCTTACCCGATAACTTTTTTAACCGGGGAAGAGATTATCGCGGCTCCCTACCGCTCCATGGATCGATACCCGCCTTACACCCGCGAAGTTAAAAAAAGCCCTGAAGTAGCCTGCATCTTCAAGGGCCACGAGCTGTTTCCCGGCCGGCGATTGGAGGATATGCTCATCATCAAGAAAATCCCCTATGACAAAAAAAATTATCCCTGGGGGTATATTCTGGTGGTACAACCATAGAGACGAAAAGACTCTTCTTCCGAATAAAACGGTTTTAGCTGCTCACGAAGCTCATCCGGGAGCGTGCCTCGCCGGAGGACCTTCTCCAGTTTCTTAAGATTGAGCGACGACAATTCATCCCATAGCCCGGTCTGACGAAGCAGCTCCTCTAGTTCCTTCCGGCGTTTATCCTTGGCACCGGGGAAATGAAATCCCCGGGTCTTTTTGAGCTTGATCTTCCGGTCGGTACCATAGATAACCTCGTAACCAGAAAAAAGACAGAAATCAATCAGATCCCTCTTCAGCCGCTCCTTCTTTACTTTCAGGGAATGTTCCTCGTCTAAAAGCGCGGCATAGCGATCGGCCAGCTTCACTCCATCGTCTTCCTTGAACTGGCGGGGAGAGAGTTCCTCCACGTGGTAGAGATGTTTAAAGAGCGGGCAGATATTCTGAAAATCACACCAATCACAGAGGGAACTCTCTCTTGGTTCATACTCCGTGGCCGCTTCGATCTGATCGATGACTTTATTTATCTCCGCCAGGAGTTCTTCCTGGTCACGCGGGGTGCGGGTTGACCGAAGTTCCCGATCAAAGACCAGGTAGTGCCAGACCAGGATAACCTCTTTTACGTCGCGCCACCGGTTCTGGATATCCATCTGATAGAGAGCCAGCTGGCGGTCCCGATCGATCTCTTCCTGGGTGGGCAGATGACTTGAGGTCTTATAATCGTGGATCTCGTATATTCCCTCCCCCACCCGGTCCAGGCGGTCGATAAAACCGGTCAGAACGCGGTCGGAACCGAGAGGCACTCGAACCCTCTCCTCAATCCCGATGGTCCGCCCCTGATCGAACGGATAGTATCGCCGATAGTAATCCTCGATACACCTCCTCCCCTTCTCGCGGTAATCATCCGGAGTGTACTCTTTCCTGATCACCCGGATATTCTCGTCCCAGTGCTTCTCCCAACCGGCTCGATAATAATCAAGGAGAGCTTCGAGTTCGGGAAGTCGGGTCATCCCCAGATCCCGGTAGAGGTCCTCCAGGGTCTCATGGACGCGACGACCCATAAAGACCTCGATGGTCACCCCCAGAGTCACAGTCGGACGTTCGATATACCTGTACTTATACTGGAGCGGGCAGTTCTCGAAAGTCGAGATTCTGGTGTGGGAATAGTTCATTATAATTTTATAATTTTCCTGCGGAAAATTATAGTTGGTTGCTTTATCGCATATGCTACCATAAAACAAAACATCATGAAAATAACTTTTATAGCCATCTTTATCTCCTTTCTCAGCAGCGGGACCGCTTTCTCAAAACCCATCCGGTTCGGTGATTTTAACTGGGGGAGTTCCCTGGTCAAGGTTGAGGAGCAGGCAGCGGTGGAGAATTACAACCTGCTGGAAAAACATGTCTCGGTCCTTAAAACTCGCCTGGAATATGAGTCCTTTCTCTGGGGGAAAGAGTGCGCCATCACGTTCTTCTTCACGCCCCGCGGACAGAAGTTGTATTCCGTGGTAATCGTATGGGAACCTCCCTCTTTCGGGCACTTTGTCCGGGAGCAGATGATGAAAAGTTACAAAACCCCGCGGGAGGAGATCCCGGGAGCCAATCTCTATATCTGGACCCGTTTGAACACGGAAGCGGAATTACGCTACGGGAGAGATTGTACCACCCTCAGCTACAGCAATCTCCACCTCTGGAATGAATACCGGGACGAGAAGAAGATGTTGGAGGAACGGGCGGAGGAGAGAAAGGCTGATTAGATCTTCGTTGAAATATTCACAAAAAAAATCCCCCTCCCCTGATTAAGGGGAGGGGGATTTTTTTCAAGGCTTATTCACCATAGACGGTGGTGGTCACCTTGCCATAGACACCGAGAATACTCATGTAATCGATATCAACATGGTTGATCTTTTTGATCCCAACCGACTTGGCGGCGGTCTCAACACTGCAGTCACCCGTGGCGACACAGACGATCGCCTGCGCTTCCGACTGGCCGACTTTGGAAAAACCGGCACTCGGATCAACGGCGTAGCCGGGGCCTTTGACATCGGTGTAGATCGCGCCCATGATCGGCGCACCGACCGGCGAGATGCATCCGGTGACGGCCACAACCATCATAGCCAGAAGTCCAATAACTATCAATCCTTTCATACACTCCTCCTTTCCAATTTGTCCCCAGAAAAATTTGGGGTTACACTTCTACTGAGCTCAGTGCCCAGTATCAAGTTTATTATAACGGGCAAGACACCCCTGTCAAATAAAAAAGCTTTATTCTTTGGAAAAATAAACATTCCTGAAGTAGACCTCGCTCCCGGTCTCCGTGTGCTGGGAGTTGGTATAGAGGCGGAGCGCGCTGACATCAGACGGCTTCTTGTCATCGAAGAGTCTGACGTAATCTTCATAAACATTCCGTTTCTCGGCCACCCACTCCCCGATCTTCTCCTTGCCGGTTTCAACAACGATAACCTGGCTCTTCCCCCAGGTGGGACACGGCCCCTCCGTCCCGACCGGGAGAGTACTGGACCAGTAATAACCTACCGCCTTGACAAACGGCTTGTTATACCAGGAGAGAGAGCCGAACGAGACATAAATTTGGGCGCCCTGGTCATCCTTATCCGAATCCAGAAAAGTTCCGCCGGCCGGCAGTTTACTCACCTTCCACTCCCAGTTAAGAAAGGGATAATCCCTGATATCAAAGTCTTGCGTATTATAAATTCCGAAGGCGCTGTTCTCGCTTTTGAAACGGACTGCGATCTGGTCTCCCTCCTTTACCAGTGAGATATCGATCGGCTTCTTCTTGTCGTCCAGTTCCCATCCTTTCGGAACATCTTCCTTCCCCATCCCCCGGTAAAACTTGCTGATAAGAATGATGTCTTCGCGCTGGGAGAGCGGAACCGGATTTTCCGGGGCCGGCGCCTCCGGTTTACCGGTCTCCTTCGCTATTTCCGGCGAGGAAATAGGCGCCGGTTCAGTCGAATCTATCGGCGTTGCTTTTTCAACCTCCGCGAAACAGCCGGTCACGGCCGGAAGAACCATTCCGCCGGCTATCGCGATAATTAGAAATAATTTACAAATCTCCATCTATACCTCCTCTATCTGTTTATCTTCTGTTAAAAAAATGTGCAGTTCCTTCAACTGACGTTGTGAGACCTCCGAAGGGGATCCGGTCGTCAAACAGATCGCCTTCTGGGTCTTGGGAAAGGAGATCACGTCACGGATCGAGTCAAGGCCTGTCATCAGCATCAGGAGCCGATCAAGGCCGATCCCGATTCCGCCGTGCGGCGGGGCGCCATACTGTAGTGCCTCTAACAGAAAGCCAAACCGGCGGCGCGCCTCATCCGGGCTGATATCAAGCAGTGAGAACATCTTCTCCTGTACCGCCTCCTGGTGAATTCTGATGCTCCCCCCTCCCAGTTCCGTTCCGTTGAGAACAACATCATAGGCTCGGGAGCGAACCCGGCCCGGGTCGGTATCGAGGAGGGGGATATCTTCCGGGTAGGGGCTGGTAAAGGGATGATGAACCGCCTCATAACGATTCTCATCTTGATTATAGACCAGCAACGGAAAGTCGACCACCCAGAGAAATTCGTATTTATCCTTCGGGATCAGCTCAAAATCAGCGCCTAACTTCAACCGGAGCCTCCCCAGTACCTCCGCCGCCACCTCGGCCTGATCGGCGATCATCATCACGCAATCACCGGGTCCGCAGTTCAGAGTTTTTCGCAATTTATCGAGAACTTCTTCAGATAGAAACTTCTTCATGGGGGATTTTAGATCGCCCCTTTTTTTGAACAAGATCCAGAGCAAGCCCCCGGCACCGGCATTCTGACAGAACCCGGTGAGATCGTCGAGCTGCTTGAGGGAGAGCCGGGCTCCCCCGGGAACGGAAAATCCCCGGATCACCCCTCCCGTTTCCAACACCTGCTGAAAGACACGGAAGTCGCTCTGCTGAAAAATTCCACTTAACTCCTTTATCTCCAGGCCGAAACGGAGGTCGGGCTTATCACTCCCGAATCTCAGCATGGCTTCCGAATATTTCAGGCGCGGCATCGGCAGGCTGATCTCAACCCCGACAAACTCGGCAAAGATCTTCCGGAGCATATCCTCCACTACCTCGAAGATGTCCTCCGGTTCCACAAATGACATCTCCATATCTATCTGGGTATGCTCGGGCTGACGGTCGGCCCGGAGGTCTTCATCACGCAGACACCGGGCGATCTGGAAATACTTATCCACGCCCGCTACCATCAGCATCTGCTTGAAGAGCTGGGGTGACTGGGGCAGCGCGTAGAACTTGCCGGGATGAACCCGGCTCGGGACCAGGTAATCGCGCGCGCCCTCGGGAGTGCTCCTGGTTAAGAGCGGAGTCTCAATCTCCCAGAATCCCCGGTCACCCAGAATCTCCCGGATCCGCCTGGTCACCCGGTGACGCAAGCGCAGGTTCTTCAACATGGCGGGGCGACGGAGATCGAGATAGCGGTATCTCAGCCGCACCTCTTCCTGGAGGTCTTCTTCATCTTCAATTGGGAAGGGCGGCGTCAGGCTTTGATTGATGATCTGGAGGGCGTCGGCCGCGACCTCGATCTCACCGGTCGGAAGTTTTGGGTTTACCGTCCCTTCCGGGCGGGGGCGAACCAACCCCTTCACCGCCACCACGTACTCCGAACGGAGTCCCTCCGCCGTCCGGTGAGCTTCTCCGTCGATCTCCGGGCTGAAGACGACCTGGGTGACACCGGCTCGGTCGCAGAGGTCGATAAATATGACTCCCCCGTGATCTCGCCGCCGCCGCACCCAGCCGGAGAGAACCACCCGACTGCCTTTATCCGAAAGCCGCAACTCCCCGCAAGTATGGTTACGTTTCCAGAACTCCATTATAAAATTTTTACTCCATAAAAATTTTTTCCACAACCTCGCCTTCCGGCAACAAAGATTCTTCCCCGGTCTTCATGTCTTTGAGCTTTATTACTCCCTTCTCCATCTCGTCCTTACCTCGAATCAGAACATAATCAACGCGGCGCTTATTGGCCTCCCTCATCTGAGCTTTGAGGCTGCGGTTTAAGTAATCCATCACCGCCTTGAACCCCCGCCTTCGAAGGCGGGAGAGGAGAACGGCGTTCGGTCGAAATGCCTCCTCCATAACCGCAACCAGATAGAGAGATATAGACGGTGGGGATGGAGCGGGGATTTCCCGGCCTTTCAAACTTAGCAGGAGGCGCTCCAAGCCGATTGAGAAGCCGGCCGCGCCAAGACTGGGTCCTCCCAGTTCCTCAACCAGGGTATCATACCTCCCCCCTCCGGCAACCGCGTCCTGCGCTCCCAGAGAAGGACCGTAGATCTCGTAGACAACACTGGTATAGTAATCAAGCCCCCGTACCAATAAAGGTTGGAGGGTAAACGGGACAGCCAGTTCCGTCAATAAAGCTCGGACTTCTTCAAAATGAGATGCACAGTCATCGCAGAGATGATCGATCGGTTTCGGCGCTTTCTCAATAACCTTCCGGCAACCGGGATTCTTACAGTCCAGAACCCGGAGGGGATTGGTCTCCAGACGGCTCCGACAATTTTCACAGAGTTCTTCCCGGCGTTTCTCCAGGTATAACCTCAATTCTTCCCGGAAACCGGGACGACACCGGTTACACCCCACACTGTTGATTCCAAGTTCCCATCCATCCATCCCGACCTCTTCCAGGTAGCAGGTCAGAAGATCGATTGTCTCCACGTCAATAGCGGGCCGGCGGCTGCCCAGAGCCTCAATACCGAACTGGTGGAACTGACGCCGGCGGCCGGCCTGAGGCCTCTCCCGCCTGAACATCGGACCCAGGTAGAGATAGCGGACCAGTGGCTGTTGGGCATAAACAGCATGTTCCAGATAGGCCCGGACCACGCCGGCGGTCCCTTCCGGTCGGAGACTCAGACTCTTATCCCCGGGGCCGGAAAATGAGAACATCTCTTTCTGCACGATATCGGTAGTCTCCCCGATGCTCCGGGCAAAGAGTTCGGTCGGCTCGACTAGAGGTGTCCGGATCTCTTCGTAGCCATACCTCTCCCCCACCGCGCGGGCCGCCGCTTCCAGGGTCGCAAACTTCCGGGCCTGGTCAGGAAAAATATCAGCCATTCCTTTAACTGCTTGGTAAAGATTTTTCATTTAAAACTTGGCCCCGCCCTGGCAAGGCAACTACGATGGTATTGTAACCGCTTGAGCGGAAAAATTATAAATCATAGGCCCCAATCATAGCGATTGGGGCCTTTATTGTCTCAATTACCCCGCGACGCCCGAAACGGATCCCGGCCGGGTAACTTAAACTGCTCCACTCAACCCGTTCTCTCCGTCCTCAACCGGTCCCCTGTCTCCGGGCCATCTTGATCTTCATCTCTTTGCCCTGCTTGAACCGGACCACATAACGACCCGGGATCTCTACTATATCTTCGGGCTTACGAGGATTCCGACCAATCCGGGGCTTCCGGTAGACACATTGAAATACGCCGAAATTACGGAACTCGACATTCTTCCCTGCCGTCAGATCATCAATGATATCATCCAGAAACTTCTGGATAACTTCCTTGACCGCTAACTGAGTAAGGGCGGTCTCCCGAGCGATTTTTACCACCAGATCTCTCTTTGTCATCTTGCCTCCCCTTTTTATTAGATGCGCGCATTCTATCAATCGGAATCGGCTTAGGCAACTATAAATTAGCTTATGTTTTGTAACTACTCAGGTTCAGGGGTTCACGGTTCAGGGGTTCACGGTTGCCTGGTTCCCGAAACTGTAGCTTTATACATGTTTTCAACCGTGAACCGTGAACCTGATAACCTAAGTAGTTACTATGTTTTAATAAAAGCCGTATTCTCTCCCAGGACATTCTCAACCTCCCCGATTAACCCGGGAGAACATTTTACCATGAACTGATCCCCTGCCCGGAGAAGAACCTTCTCCCCAGTGGCAAAATCAAAATCAAGAAAGACAGGGCATCGCCCCCGGGTATGCCGGAGAACCCGCGAGAGCGCCCGGAGCCTTTCTCCGTCGATCGCGGCTAGGTGGAGGTTAATATGCAAGGCCCGGGCAAATATCTCCTGCGCTTGATCGAGCGGATAGACCTTGGAGACCTGAACACTGCTCCCCCGGTCGCGGGAAGTGACTCTGCCCTCCACGAAGATGATCTTGCCCGGCTGGAGGAGGGGACCGAACTCACTGTACTCTTTATTCCAAGCCGTCACCTCAACCACCCCGGATAAGTCCTCGAGCTGGCAGAAGGCAAACTTTTTCCCGTTCTTCCGGGATGTCTTCTCATCGATCTGCTCGATGATCCCTCCGACCCTGACTCTGGTCCGGGGCCCTAACTCACTCAACTGACTTATCGAATGGGTCGAGAAAGCCCGGAGGGTCTTTTCATACACACTCAGGGGATGGCCGGAGATATACATCCCCATCAACTCCTTCTCCATGGCCAGGCATTTATTCTGGTGCCACTCTTCTATCTCCACAAACCCGGTCAGGTTGTTCTTGATATCTTCCTGTTCGAAACGATCGAAGAGCGTAGTCTGCCCGTTCATCCGATCCTTCTGGGTCCGGTGCGCGCTCTGAAGCGCCTCATCAAGAACCGCCATCTTCTGAGCTCGGTGACCCGGCAGCAAATCCAGAGCGCCGCACTTAATCAAACTTTCGAGAACCTTCTTATTGACCGCGTTCAGGTTCAGCCTTTCCAGCAGCTTGAAAAAATTAACGAATGCCCCTCTCTCCCGGCGAGCTTCCAGAATCGCCTCAACCGCTCCCGTCCCCACATTCTTGATCGCGTTCAAACCGAAGCGGATATTCCCCCCGACCACGGTAAAGGCCCCATAACTCTCGTTGATATCGGGCGGCAGAACCTCGATCCCCATCACCCGGCATTCGGCCACGTAAACCATCATCTTGTCCATGTTATTGATCTCACTGGTGAGGAGTGAGGCCATGAACTCCCGGGGATAATGAGTCTTCAAGTAGGCGGTGCGATAAGCGATCAAGGCATAGGCCGCGCTATGAGATTTATTAAATCCATATTCGGCAAAACGGGACATATCATTGAATATCTTTTCCGCCACCGATCGTTTAATCCCCCGTTCTTCCGCCCCTTTCACAAAAGCCTCCCCCAACCGGGCCATCTTGTCGGCTTTCTTCTTGGCCATCGCCTGCCGTAAGGTATCGGCTCTGGCCAGAGTAAATCCGGCCAGCTGATTGGCGATCATCATCACCTGTTCCTGGTAGAGCATTACGCCATAGGTATCTTTCAGGATTGGCTCCAGGCTGGGATGATCATACTTGATCTTCTCGGTGCCGTGCTTCCGGGAGATGTAGTCCGGCAGCATATGCATCGGGCCCGGGCGATAGAGCGCAACCAACGCCAGGATATCATCAAAACTCTTCAAGCCGATCCGGGTGGAGAGATCCCGCATCCCCGAACCCTCCAGTTGAAAAACGCCCAGAGTATTGGCTTTGGAGAGAAGGCGGAAGGTCTCAGGATCATCAACCGGTATCTTATTCAATTCGATAACCTCTCCCTGGGTCTTCTCGACTAAATCAATCGTGTTCTGGATGACGGAGAGAGTACGAAGACCGAGAAAATCCATCTTCAAAAGTCCGACCGTTTCCGCGTCGTACATGTCGAACTGGGTGATCACTTCATTATCTTTTCCCCGGCAGAGAGGAACGTTCTCGACCAGAGGTTGACGGGAGATGAGCACACCGGCCGCGTGAGTGCCGGCATGCCGGGATATCCCTTCCAGTTTGAAGCAGGTATCAAACAATCTCTTGATCAGGGGGTCTTTTTCATAGAGTTCTTGCAGTTTCGGCTCGGCGCGCAACGCTCTTTTCAGGGTAACCTTCGGGCCCGGGGGGACCAGCTTGGCGATCCGGTCGACATCCCCGTACGGCATCCCCATCACCCTTCCTACATCCCGGATCACCGCCCGGGCCTTCATCGACCCGAAGGTTATGATCTGAGCGACCCGGTCCGCCCCGTATTTGTCCGTGGTATATCTGATCAGTTCCCCCCGGCCCTGATCTGAAATATCCATATCAATGTCGGGCATAGTAGTGCGGGTGGGATTGAGGAATCGTTCAAAGAGCAGATCCTGCCGGAAAGGTTCGATATCGGTAATTCCCAGAAGATAGGAGACGATACTGCCCGCGGAGGACCCGCGCCCGGGACCAACCGGGATCTTGTGGGTCTTGGCATAACGGATAAGATCCCAGACAATCAGAAAATAACTGACGAATCTTTTTCCTTCGATAACGCTCAACTCGTGCTCCAACCGTTCCCGAATCTTCTCCGTCTCCTCCCCGTAACGTTCCTTGATCCCCGCTTCACAGAGCTCACGGAGATATTCCGTCTGCTTCTTCCCCGGCGGTGGCGTAAAATCAGGGAGAAGGTCGATACCAAACTCAATCTCGAGGTGGCAGCGGTCAGCGATCTTCCGGGTATTGAGAAGCGCCTCCGGCACCTCCCGGAAGAGTGTTTCCATCTCCTCAGCTGATTTAAGGTAGAACTCTTCCGATGAAAGTTTCATCCGGTTTTCGTCCTCCAGTTTCCGGCCGGTCTGAATACAGAGGAGAACCTCCTGGGAATAAGCGTCCTCCTTTAAAACGTAATGGCAGTCATTGGAAGCCACCAGGGGAATCCCGGTCCGGCGGGAGAGTTCAATCAACAGTTTGTTTACCCGCTTCTGTTCGGGGATGCCATGGTCCATTATCTCCAGATAAAAATTCTCTTTTCCTAAAACATCGGAGTAAAAAGACAGACACTCTTCGGCCTTTTTCCGGTCGCCCGCCAGCAACGCCCGGGGAATCTCGCCTTTCAAGCATCCGCTCAGAGCAATCAGACCCTGGTGGTATGACCCCAGCAACTCACGATCGATCCGGGGTTTATAGTAAAACCCTTCCAGGTGAGCTTTGGAACATAAAACCAGCAGGTTATGATAGCCGACCTCATCCCGGGCCAATATGGTAAGGTGAAAGGGGGGTACTTTCGGGCCGGAGGTCCTGTCAAACCGGCTTCCCGAAGCCACATAAAATTCACAGCCGATAATGGGTTTGATGCCGGCTTCCAGAGCCGCTTGATAGAACTTTACCACCCCGGACATTGTCCCATGATCGGTAATGGCCAACGCCGGCATCTTTAAACGGGAGGCCCGTTCCATGAGGATCGGGATCCGGGCCGCCCCATCCAGAAGACTATACTCGGTATGGACATGGAGATGAACAAAGTCAGACGGATTCATAATAAGATCGCGCGGTATATTATTAAAATTACGAATTCGCGAGAGAGATAACCAGACAGGAGTATACTAAGCTAATATCAAGGGAACAAGAAAATTCTGATTTTTACCCCGGATTTTTCGAAAAAGGAGAGTACAACCAACGGCAAGGGCTTCCTGTTTCTCTTCGTCTATCTCTATTTCCTCTCCTCACCCGCTTTCGGCTGGGCGGCGATCGCCATTCGTTTCCAGCCGATCTCTTTGGCCAGCGACATCAACTTCACCACTACCCCATGGTGGGCATTCCGGTCAGCCTTTAAGATCAAGACCGGGTCCGAAGAGGAGGCCAGACCGGAGGCCAGCCGTTCCCGGCAGGAGCCCCAGGAGACCAGCTCGTCCTCTATGTAAAGCTCATCGTCCTCAGAGACGACAATGATCAGGTTCTCCCTCTCCTGTGGTTCGGCGGCGGTAGATTCGGGCAGATCGATCCGCAGACCAGCCTGGGTGATAAAGCTGGAGGTGAGCATAAAGAATATCAAAAGGAGGAGGACCACGTCGATGAGGGGCGTGATATCCAGGCGCCCTTTCTCCATCGCCGTTTTCCTTTTAAATTTCATATCTCATTTACCCTAAAAAAACTTTGACAGGATTAACAGGATTAATAGGATAGTAGGGGCACGATTCATCGTGCCCCTAGCGGCTCTGATCTCCTAGTTGCTCATTAAATTTTTAGTTTTCCTTCGAGAGGAGATTTACCATCTCGTTCGCGCTGGTCTCCATCTCCAGTACCATCTTGCCCACCCGAGCAACCAGGCAATTGTATGCCACATAGGCCAGGATCGCCACCAGCAAACCGAAGGCGGTGGTCAGCAGCGCCTCCCAGATCCCGCCGGCCAGGTCTGAAGGGTTGACCACTCCTTTCATCTCTTGTATAATCATAAAAGCCCGGATCATCCCAACTACCGTGCCGAGAAGGCCAAGCAGCGGGGAGACGTGGGCGACAGTGGCCAGAACGACCAGGTTCTTCTCCAGCCGGGGCACTTCATGAACACCCGCGTCTTCGATCACCTCCCGGATCCCGGCCCGGTCCCGGGAGGAACAGGAAAGTCCCGCGGTTAGAATATGAGCAACCGGTCCGGGCGTGCGCCGGCAGAGACCGATCGCTTCGTCGAACCGTCTTCTCCGGATCAACGCGCGGAGCTCTTCCATGAACTGTTCCGTATTGATCCGGGCCCGGTGGAGGTGAAATATCCGTTCCAAGAATACCGCCAGGCCGATCACCGATCCCAGCAGGATCAGGTACATCAGGGGACCGCCCTGATTAAAAATAAAAAAAGACATGCACATCCTCCCGGCGCGAATTACATACTTCGTTTCTCCTATATTTCTTCATGATTATATTACCACGAAGGGCTCGTAGTACACGAAGAAAATAAGGCAAAATAAGAAGCTAATGGGGCGATTTTATATGCGTCCAGATGATATAAAACGCCAAGATAAGACCGACATTATAAGACCTTTTTTAAAAACTTGCCGGTATAAGACTTTTTTTCTTTTACTATTGCTTCCGGAGGGCCTTCCGCCACAATCCAACCTCCTTCCTCCCCTCCTTCCGGGCCGAGATCGATCACCCAATCGGCGTTCTTGATGACATCAAGGTTATGCTCGATTATAATAACCGTATTGCCGGAGGCAGTCAGCCGTTTGAGGACTTCCAGTAGTTTATTGATATCGGCGAAATGCAAACCGGTAGTCGGCTCATCGAGAATATAGACGGTCCGCCCGGTACTTCTTTTGCTCAATTCCCTCGCCAGCTTGATCCGCTGGGCCTCGCCGCCGGAGAGGGTGGTGGCCGACTGGCCTAGTTTGATATATCCCAGTCCCACATCGGCCAGGGTCTGGAGTTTATTCTTGATCCGGGGGATATTACCGAAGAATGCCAGCGCCTCATCCACCGAACTCTCCAGGATATCGGCGATACTCTTCTCTTTATAGAATACCTCCAGCGTCTCCCGGTTATAGCGCCGGCCCCGGCAGACCTCGCACTCGACATAGATATCGGGGAGAAAGTGCATCTCGATCTTGATGATCCCGTCACCCCGGCAGGCTTCACACCTCCCTCCCTGAACATTGAAGCTGAAGCGGCCGGGACGATAGCCTCTCATCCGGGAGAGCGGCAGCCGCGAGAAGAGTTCGCGGATATAGCTAAAGACACCGGTGTAGGTGGCCGGGTTGGAGCGGGGCGTTCTCCCGATCGGGCTCTGATCGATAATTATGACCTTATCAATATGCTCGGTCCCCAGCAGCCGATCATGCTTCCCCGGGACTTCACGGGATCTGTAGAACAGCCGCCGGAGAGCCCGGCTCAGGGTCTCTTCGATCAGGGTCGACTTCCCCGAACCCGATACCCCAGTTATACAGCAGAAAAGCCCCAGCGGGATCTTCACATCGATGTTTTTCAGATTATGCTCTTGGGCGCCCTTGATGACCAGGCAGGTTCCATCCGGCTTCTTTCTCTTCTTCGGGGTCTCAATCTTCAACTCACCTTTTAAATATTTGCCGGAGATTGAACGGGGAGATTTGAGGATATCTTCCAGAGTCCCGCAGGCTACCAGGTGCCCCCCCTGCTCTCCCGCGCCGGGGCCTAGATCGATGATGAAGTCGGCGTTGCGGATGGTCGCCTCATCATGCTCGACCACGATAATACTGTTGCCCAGGTCCCGCAACTTTTTCAGGGTTTCTATCAGTCGGGAATTATCCCGTTGATGAAGACCGATACTGGGTTCATCCAGAATGTACAGGACACCGACCAGGCCGGAACCGATCTGGGTGGCCAGCCGGATGCGCTGAGCTTCGCCGCCGGAGAGGGTCCCGCTGGGGCGATCAATAGTAAGATACTCCAACCCCACATTTTTCAGAAACGTCAATCGTTCTCTGATCTCCCTGATGACCTCCCGGGCGATGTTTTTTTTCTGACCGGTCAGTTTCAACCGGCGGAAGAAGTCCAGCGCCGCCCGGATCGGCAGCGCGGTTATCTCCATGATCGACTTCCCCGCCACAGTCACCGCCAGACTCTCGGGTTTCAGCCGGGCTCCCCGGCAGGCGGGACAGGTTTTGAGGGTTATGTAGCGGTTGAAGATCTCCTCCCGCACGTAATCCGATTCCGTCTGCCGGTAGCGGCGTTCGAGGTTGGGGATCACCCCCTCGAACGGGGCGTTCTTGATCTGATACCGGCCAGCTCGCTCCCACTCCATCCGGATCGCCCGATTGCCGGTTCCGTAAAGTACCGCATTCTTCTGCCCGGCAGTCAGATCTTTAAAGCGAGTGGCGAGATCGAACCCGTATTCCCGGGCCACCGCTTCCAGCAGGGCGTGATAATACCGCGAGGCCGCTCCCTTCCAGCGATGCCGCCGGGTAGTGATCGGATTTGACCAGGAAACGATCGCGCCTTCGGCGATGGACTTGCTCCGGTCCGGTACGACCAGCTCGGGACTGACCTCCATGGCGGTTCCCAGACCGGAACAGACCGGGCAGGCCCCATACGGGCTGTTAAAGGAGAAGACGCGGGGAGAGAGTTCCTCGAAGCTGATCCCGCACTTCTCGCAGGCGTAGCGCCGGCTGAAGATGATGTCTTTTTCCCAGGGGGGACCGCAGTTGACCAGAAGCAGGTCTTTTCCCAGCTTGAGGGCGGTCTCCACCGAGTCGGTCAGCCGTTCTCTCATTCCTTTCTTTACCACCAACCGGTCGACCACCACCTCGATATCATGCTTGACGTTCCGGGTCAGGGTGTTTTCTTCATCCAGGTTCTTGATCGTCCCGTCGATCCGAACCCGGACATAGCCCTGGCGGGCAATCCTCTCCAGAATATCACGATGTTCTCCTTTGCGGCCGCGGATCACCGGGGCCAGAATCAATATCTTCATCCCCTCCGGAAACCCCATCACCCGATCCACTATCTCCTGGACCGTCTGCCGGCTGATCTCGCGGCCGCATTTATGGCAATGGGGCACCCCGACCCGGGCGTAGAGGAGACGGAGATAATCGTATATCTCGGTTACCGTGCCGACGGTAGAGCGGGGGTTGGAACCGGCCTTGCGCTGTTCAATCGCGATGGCGGGCGAGAGCCCTTCGATCGACTCAACGTGCGGCTTCTGCATCTGCTCCAGAAACTGACGGGCGTAGGCGGAGAGGCTCTCCACGTATCTCCGCTGACCCTCGGCGTAGATAGTGTCGAAGGCCAGAGAGGACTTTCCGGACCCGGAGAGACCGGTTATCACCACCAGCTTTCTCCGGGGTATCTTGAGATCGAACCCCTTCAGATTATGCTGCCGCGCGCCCCGGATGATTATCTTATCTGATCGATCAGCTTTCATGTTTTTTTATTCGGCGGATTTGATCAAATGACGTACCCCCCATAGCCCCATCAATGCAACGACTCCTCCCATGATATACATCAGATGGTATCCGCCGATCTGGGCAACCGCCCCCCAGAGAAGAGAGCCGACTCCTATCCCAACGTCAAAACTCCCGGCAAAAAATCCGGTCGCCATCCCCCGGGTACCGGAATGAACCTTCTGGATAACCAGAGCGTTTAGAACCGGGTAGAGAAAACAATGGCCCAGACCGCAGAGAAAAGCCGAGAGGATAAAGACCGGCCAGGAGTCAATCACCGCGATCAAGCCGATCCCCAGCCCGAAGATGACCAGGGCCGGACTCAGGACCCGGATCCGGCCAATTCGGTCGGGTAATTTCCCGGCGATAAGCCGGAAGGCGATGGTGGTCCCGGAATAGATCAGCGAGTAAACCCCGATCGAGCCGATCTTCTGGAGGCTGGAATACTCGGCAAAGAAGGAGACGAACGCGCTCCGGCTAACGGCGAACGCGATCGTGATCAGAAAAACGACCATCACTCCGTTCCCCATCATCTCCCGAAAGGAGGGCACGATCAAATCACCAAAACCGGATGGGCGACTCTCCTGGATAAGGAGGGAGAGCACCACCGCGACCACCGAGAGAAGGCTGGAGATAATGAACACACCCCTAAATCCGTAACCGTTCATTATCATTTCTCCCCCCCAGGGGCCCAGCGCCAAGGCTACCATCCCGGCGATCCCGAAGATGCCCAGCGATTCGGCCAGGCGGCGGGGCGGGCTTATATCGGCGATGATCGTCCAGACCGCGGTAATATTACCCCCCAAAGCGAACCCCTGGAGAAGGCGGAGAACAACCACCCAGAGACCCACGGAGCGGACCGTGAGAAAGAGCAAGATCACGCCGGTATTGAGCAGGGTACTGACGATCAGGACCTTCTTCCTCCCCGCCCGGTCCATCCAGCGCCCCCAGAAGATCCGGCTGATTACCGCCCCGATCGGCGTTATTCCCATCACCAGCCCGATATCTACGGCGTCTCCCCCCAACCTCTCGATCAGTATCGGGAGGAGAAAGAAGATGGTCATGGTAACCATAAGGAGAAACATGACCACCATGACCCGAAAGAACTCCAGGGTATAAAGCGGTTGGGTTGGTCTCTCTCTCATGATCTACAACTCAGAATCCGGGTTTAATAAATAACTCCCCCGCAGTCATAGTGGTGATCCGGGCGACCTCTTCTTCCGGGATTTCTTTCAGAGCGGCCAGCGCTTTTAGGGAATAGCGGACATCGGCCGGCTCGGTGCCTATCCTCTCATCTCCGACTCGGCGGGGGACCGGGCAGTCAGTCTCCAGGATAATTCTCTCCAGTGGTGCCCTGGAGAGAACCTCTCTCAGTTGCGGGCTGTACGCGGCAGCGGGCGTGGCTGAGACATAGTAGCCGGCAGCCAGGATCTTCTTCAGCACCTCCAGCGGCCCCGTGTACCAGTGGAAGACCGCCCGCTCCAGCCCCTCCTCCTCGACCAGACGGAAAGAGTCCGCCCAGGCCCCCCGGCTATGAACGATCGGCACCAGTGAGTACCGTCGGGCCTTCTTCAACTGAAGGCGGAACGCCTCCTGCTGGAGCGCCTTCACATTCTCTCGTCCGGGCTGCTTCTTGCGAAGCGGTTTGATCCAGTAGTCGAGTCCGATCTCCCCCAGGGCGGCGAGGTTTCTGTGTTCCTCATCAATCAACGATAAAATGGACCCGATCTCCTCTTCAGTGACCTCGTCGGGATAGAGCCCGACGGCAGGCATAATCCGCGGGTTCCGGTATCCCCGGGCAATCTCCAGAATCCGACGGCTGGTAGCGGTATTGACACCCACGCCGAGTATTTCCGTAACCCTTGCCTCCACCGCCCTCTTCAGAACAGTCCCTACTTCATCAAACTCGTCGAGGTGGGCGTGGCAGTCGATCAATTTCATCTTAAAATTTTTATCAGGTGCATCATATTTTATCCGGTACTGACGGGTGGAAGTCTTTCAATACCAGTTGAACCCGGCGCTGATTCCGGAAGGTATCGACCTTGAGTTGATAGACAATATCAATCGGCTCCGCGTCCAGGTCGCCGATCCGGTGAGCCATCTCCCATCCCACGCACTCCCGGGGACTCCCCTCCCTTTTCAGGCGCAACTTGAGGTGATTCTTCGCCTTCCCCATCACCTGCGGCGATCCGGCAATGGTAAGCTCCGAGCTGCGAAATACCGGCCGGCGATTCCCCATCCCAAAAGGCGCGAGTCGTTCCACTTCCTCGATCAACTCAATAGTAGCTTCTTCAAGATCCAGCTCACCGTCAATCGGGAGCACGGGTGTCAGGCCATCCTTCCCCAGCATCTCCCCGGCGACCTGATCGAAGACGGACCGAAATTCATCGATTCGGGACCGGTCAATCCGGAGCCCGGCCGCCGATTTATGTCCGCCGAAAGCTTCCAGAAGTTCGCTGCAACGGCTGACGGCATTGAAGAGGTCGAACCCGGGGATACTCCGGGCGGATCCGGTTCCCTTCTCCCCTTCCAGAGCGATGACCACGGTCGGCCGATAGTACTTCTCCTGGAGTTTGGCGGCGACAATCCCGACGATACCCTTGTTCCATCCCTCTCCCTCGACCACGATCACGTTGCCGAGATATCTCTTTCGATCGGCCTCGATCCGGGCCACGGCCTGGTTGAATATATCGGCCTGAATCGAGCGCCGCTGATAGTTCATCCGGTCAAGGTCTTCGGCCAGTTCCCGGATCTCTCCCTGATCTCTACTCCCCAGGAGCCGGCGCCCGATCTCCGGCCGCCCCATCCGCCCGGCCGCGTTGAGGCGGGGAGCAAGCTGGAAAGCAAGATGCCGTGCCTCCAACCGGTCGGGAGCTCCCCGGGCGACCTCGAGCAGCGCCCGCAGGGCCGGATCGGGCTTCTGCTCCAGGAAGTAGAGACCGACCTTAACCAGGACCCGGTTCTCATCCACCAGCGGAACCACGTCGGCTACCGTGCCGAGGGCGGCCAGCTGGTAGAGACGTTCCCAGTCCACCGGGATATTCCAGGTAGAGAGACCGGCATGCAGGAACTTGAAGACCACCCCAACCGCGGCCAGATTTTTAAATGGATACGGGCAATCGACCCGGTTTGGATTCAAGACAGCGTGGGCCGGCGGGAGTTCGCCTCGCTGCTTATGATGATCGATGACGATTACATCCAGCCCGCGACTCCGGGCGTACTCAATCGCTTCACCGGCTTCGGTGCCACAATCAAGAGCAAAGAGAAGTGAAGCATCCGCTTTCAGGGCCAGCTCCACACCTTCCCGGCTCAGACCATACCCCTCCTTCAGGCGGTTGGGCTGATAGGTAAGGTATCGGGCCCCGGCCCGATCGAGAAGCTCGGAGAGAACAGCGATTGAGGTCACCCCGTCGACATCGTAATCGCCGAAGACAAAGATCTTCTCTTTTTCATCCAACGCCCGCCCCAGCCGTTCCACCGCTTTCTTCATATCCGCCATCAGGTACGGATCATGCAGATGGGAAGGCTGGGGATTCAAGAACCGGCGGGCTGATGACGGTTCAGAGTATCCCCTCTTAATCAGGAGATGGGCCAGGGGGAGCGACACTCCCACCTCCCGGGCCAATTGCTGAGCCATCTCCTTATTAACCGGTTGGTATCTCCAGATCATGATTTAATTCTCGTATAAGGCAACCGACAAAGTTGCCCGTAAATTAATTATTATAGAACACCTAAACTGATATTAAAACGGATTTAATTCCTTGCCATGTGAAGATCAAAGAGTATACTATTTTTTTTCAGGCTAATAAATCTCGACATTCCTTATGGCATGAAAATGACAATCACCTGCCGATCTTCAATTCTAAGCTTGTTCTTTATTATTATCGCCCTATCATCTTCGCTCCCTTCCTTCCTCTTCAGTGAAGCGGCTCAACCTCTTATTCTCAAGGGTAACAAATATTTCAATAAATCAGAATATGAAGAAGCCGGCCGGTGCTTCCAGGAAGCGCTTGCCGGTCAACCGGATAATCTCCCGGCTCTTACCGGACTTGCTTCTTCACTTTATCAACTGGAGCGTTATGAAGAGACCGCTCGAGAGTTAAAAAGAGCTATCCAATCATCTCCCCGCAATATCTCTCTCTACCTCTGGCTGATCGACACCATCTCGGCTCTGGAGAACAACTCCGGACCGGTGGAAGAATTTCGCCGGGAGTATAGGCCCCAACTGTTAAGTCTCTGGTTCGAACAGGACTTCAACCGGACTATTTCCGATTATCGGGAGATTCTCGAAAAATACCCCGACAGCGCCTGGGCCAATTACATAATCGGCTTTACCTATCTGAAACTGGGCCGTCCCGAAAAAGCCCGCTTATTCTATGAAAAAGCCTCCCGGCTGGCACCGGGATGGGCGTCGCCCCGGACCGGGTTGAACCGCCCCCCGATTACGTACGACCTGACCGGAGCCATTAAAAATCTCGACCATTTTCTGGAACAAGATCGTGATTGTCCGGCAGTTAATTTTACGCTGGGAGTTCTCTATAATAACCATGACCTCCCGGACCGGGCCCGGGCCGCTTTTGAAGCCGTCCTTAATTCCGGTTTAAAAAATCAATCTCTCAGATCAAAAGCCCGGTTCAAGCTGGCCCGGATTGATATCAAACGCGGTGATTATAAACAAGCTGCTGATGAATTCAATCATGCACTCAAGATGGCCTCGGTATTATTACAATTCCCTTCAATCACCGGCTTATTGCGAACCACGAAACAGATTAACATCGCCCGGGACCGATACCGGAAGCAGTTCCAGCGGGATCCCGAAAATATCAATCTTGCTTACCTTCTGGCAAGAATAGCATCCCGGGAAAGAGACTATGATGAATCGGTCGGTCTCTATCAGAGAGCGATCGACAGTTCACTTCGCCCCCAAGACCGGATAAGCCTCTACGGCCGGCTGGTCTCAGCCGCTGCTAGAGGCGGTCTCTGCGAAAAAATGGCTCGTGAATACCTGTCTCGCGTAGAAAAAGATCCTCATTACTGCGAAGGCTATCTCTTCCTGGCCATGCTCTATTCCAATCGGGGAAGACCGGGGGAAGCGATCCGGATCGTCCGGGAGGGGGTAAAAAACAACCCCCGGGCAATATTGCTTCGATCACGGTTAGCCTATCTCTACCGGAAACAGGGACTTTATCCGGAAGCAATCGCAGAGTACCGACAGTTAATTGTTGACCAACCCGATCAGCCGGCCTATTACGGAAGCCTGGCCGACTGCTACTTCAAGGCCGGAGAGACCGAAAAGGGGCGAGAGGTCCTCGACCGGCTGGGCCGAATCACACCCCGGGAAGCGATTGCCGGCACGACCGCCGGGAATACCTACCGGGAAAATGGGATGTTCTTAGATGCCATAAAATCCTACACCGCCGCCCGGGATATCCGTCCCGATGATTTCCATATCTCCCGGAAGCTGGCGGGATTATATACCAGGGTCAGGCAATATTCAGAAGCCGGGGAAGTGTACCGGACGGCAATCGAGAGATGCGACTGGCCGGTCTGGAGGCGGGGGCTTCGCCGGCGTTTGGTAAAATTATACAGTAACACGGGCCGTTTGTCGGAACTGGCCCGGGAATATGAGAACCGTCTGGCAAGATAATTTTTGGTAAAAGGAGCATGAGCATGCGAACCTTAATCATCAGCCTGATCCTTTCTTTATTGATCCCCCTTCTTCTCTCCCCCCCGGTGACGGGAGAAGAGATGACCAGAAAGGAGCGGATGCAGAATTATGTCTTCCTCGGTCGCGTCTATGAGCAGATGGGCAACACCAAAAAAGCGATCGACGCTTATGAACAGGCTCTGATCATAATCCCCACCGATATCGGGGCGCGGGAAAAATTAGCCCGATTATATCAGAAAGGCGGACTTACTAATGACGCTATCAGCGCCTACTCCGCGCTGATCGAGATAAACCCCGGCAACATCTCTTACCATCTGGAACTCGCCCGGGCCTATGAAAAAAACGGTGACGACGAAGAAGTCATCAGTGAATGCCGTTATATCCTCTCTTCCGCCTCCAATGACTGGGAACTATCCAGCGCCCGTTCCCTGCTGATCAAAGCATATTCCCGCCTCGGCCAGCTGGATCAGCTCATCCCCGAGATCGAGAAGTCTATCGAAGCCGAGCCGAAGAAGATCGATAATTATCTTTATCTGGCCGAAGTCTATAAAAAGAACGGCCGGCCGGAAGAGATGCTGAAGACCTACCGGCAAGCCCTCGCTCTCTCACCTCAAAACACGGATCTGTTCTGGAAGGTCGCTAACTCGCTGATCAAGGAGAAAAAATTCCCGGAAGCCATTACCATCCTGGAGAAACTGGTTAAATTGCGCCCCGGCGACTCAACCTACTGCTATAACTTAGGGCGATGTTACTTCGAGTCCCAAGAACCGGAGCCGGAGAAAGCAATCACCCTGTGGGATACCTTCCAGGCGGAGAATGCGACTATAGAACCCCATTTTTACTACTCTACCGGCTGCATGTACCGGAATTACAAATTATATGATAGATCGCTGGCACAGCTTAAAAAATCATACCAACTCTCGGATGATTCAATCCGTTATTTGGGCGCGATCGCGCAAACTTATGAGGAGATGGGGGACGATAAAAACGCGACTGAGACCTACCTGAAAGTAATGCTGGATAGCGATACCGATGATTGGGTCAATTGGGCCCAGGATCGCCTGATCAGAATCTATAAGCGGCGGGATGAATTAGGTGAATTAGCCGCGCTGATTGAAGGCATTTTAAACAACGATCGGAAAGGAGGCAGTGATGCAGAAGAAGAATAAGTTGATCATAACCATCATAGCAACGGTAGTCTTATTGGCTCCTCTCCTCTCGGCCGGTAAAGAAGATACGCCGGAGAGACCCGGGCAGTTGACCCCCCGGGAGAGACTGGAGACCTACCTGACACTGGGGGATATCTATCAAAAACAGAAGTACCCTCAAAAAGCCATCGCGGCTTATTTAAAAGCTCTGGAATTAAATAACCGCGACCCGGCGATCTACCGGTCCCTCGGGAAGCTGTACTCCAAGACAAAACAATATGGCGACGCGGCGGAGGCTTATAAGAAAGCCCTGGAACTGTCCCCCGATGATGTGATGATTACCCAGTCCCTGGCCACCGCGTATCGCGACAGCGGAGACTATGATCGGGCGATCCTGCTTTATAATAAGATAATCAGTTCTCCCGGAGATAATTACCCCAGACAATACATTTTTTATAACCTACTTGATACTTACCGCAAGGCCGGAAGGCTTGATGAACTCAAGGCGAAAACCGAAGAAAGGATTAAGAAGGAACCAAAGCAGATCGACTGGTATCTATTACTGGCCGGCATCTACAAGAAAGAAAAATCCTGGAAGGAGGCAATAGCCATCTATCGTAAAGCGCTGAAGATAGATCCGACCAACCAGGATATTCTATCTTCCCTGGCTAATTCATATAGTATGCAAGAAATGTATCCGGAAGCGGCCGGAGTTTATGAAGAGTTAATCGCCCTGACACCAGGGAAGCGCTGGAATTATGAGAGTTTAGCCAACGCCTATATCAAATCAGGTCAATTTGAGAAGGCGGAGGAGACTTTACAGAGTTTAGCAGGACTGCAACCGCGCAAGGCTTCCACCTATCGGACCATGGCGAAAGTCTATCTGGAAGAGAAGAAATACGATCAAGCTCTTAAAGCATCACAGCGGGCGGTAGAACTGGAGCCTTACGAAAGCGATAACTATCAACTCCTGGGAAAAACTTATGAAGCGCAGAAGAAGTATTCTCAGGCCGCCGACGCCTACCGGAAGATGCTGGATTATGCCGAAGAGAAATGGGATCGGGAACAGGCTCAATCGGCCTTGATTAAATTATACGATAAGACCGGCGAACTGGGAGACCTGGCCCGCCAACTGGAAGAAAAATTAAACCAATAAATATCTACTATGAAAACCTGCATATTTCTGCTTACCACCGGCTTGATCTTAGCCGTTTCTCCTTCCCTCAAAGCCGACAGAGAGAAAGAACTCCTGGACGATAGTATGATTAAACTTCCGGATGCCAGACAGCTCGGCCCGGAGAAAAAACAGAAGCTCTACGCGTTTCTGGGAAAGATCTACGAAGAAAAAGGTGATTTCCGCCGGGCGGTTCAGGCTTACCGCCAGGCTCTGAAGATATCCCCCGATGATCTATTATTGCGCTCCGCGCTGGCCGCGGCCTATCTGGAGAGCGGGGAAGAAGAGTCGGCTAATCAGGAATATGTAATGATACTCGAATCCTGCGCGCGGGATCTAACCGATCCCATCCCATCGGTGCGGCTGGAAGCTATTAAAAACATATCCCGGATCCCGGGGCCGAAAGCCGACGCCCTGCTCCTGGAGACCCTTAATGACCCGGATCCGTCTGTCCGGCAGGCGGGAGCTCTGGCCCTGGGGAGATGGGGTGATGAACAGGTAATCCCGATGCTGATCCGGATCGTCGATAACCGCCGGCTATCGACTGATGCCATCAGCATTCTTGCCCGGATGAAAGTCGATGAAGCTGTCCCGGCCATCGCGAAGCATCTGTCGGACGACCACCTCGGCCATAGAAGAAACACCGCCCATTACCTGGGAATGATGGGAGATCCGCAGGCCCTTGATTATCTTCTTCCCTGTTTAAAAGATGAGAGCTATCTGATGCGTAAAACCACCGTCTATGCTCTCTGGCAACTGCACGATCCCCGGGCGATCCCCCCGTTGATCGAGGCCCTGAATGATGATGCCGCGATCGTAAAGAAACTGGCCGCCTACTCGCTGGGTAAATTAGGCGATCCGGAAGCCATCGAGCCATTAGAAAAACTATTGAAAGATACCACCGACTCCAACCATCTCTATGCCGCCCTGGCCCTGGTCGAACTGGGGGTTCCGGTTGACACCCGAATCTTCCTCGATGAGCTGGACGCGGATGACTTCTTCTACCGCGGGACGGCTATTGAAGGACTGGCGGCTTCCGGAGATCCGGTGGTGGCGGAGGCCATCATCCCGATGCTGGAAGACAGATCAGCCTGGGTGAGAATAATCGCCGCCCGGACCCTGACAACTTTGAATCTTCCCGCCAGCCATGGAGCCCTGACCAAGAGCCTTACTGATAGTGACCGGCAAGTAAGGGCTTATGCCGCCGCCGCTCTCTGGAATCTGGGGGATGGGGCCGGGGCGGAGTTATTAAGCGAGCTGATGGCCTCACCCTACCCGGAGTATCGGGAATCCGCCGCCCGGGCACTGAAGTATGTCAACGATGAATCCCGCCAACCGCTCCTCCAGGAAGCTCTGAATGACCCGAGTCTGATTATCCGCCGGATTGCTGAAGAGAGTTTAACGCAGCAATCCGAACAGGATAGTATTGAATAATCCGATCAGCTTAAAACTCGGAGCCAGCAAGAGATAGAACAATCCTCCCCGGCCCGGCAGCAGGTTCCCCAGCATGAATATCCCGATCAGAATCATGAAGCCGTATCGCCGCAGCTTCAGGTAGGAGATCTTCGCTTCTCCCTTCAAAAAATAAGCCAGGATATGAGAGCCATCCAGAGGTGGGATCGGGAGAAGGTTGAAGTTGGCCAGGATGAGATTGAGGAAGATAATCAGATTTAAAAATCTGAGCGCGGATATGCAGACCGATGCCCCGGTCTTCTTAAAGATCAGCACAACTATCAGGGAGAGAAAGAACGCGACCAGCGCCAGGAGGATATTGGCCGCGGCACCGGCGATCGAAACTAGAACATTATCTTTCTCACCCCTCCGCAATAAATATGGATTAACTGGGACCGGTTTCGCCATCGCTATTGGCGTCATTCCCATTATTAGCAAAACTCCGGGGAGAATAATCGAACCAAATAAATCAAGATGGGGTAGTGGATTAAAGGTCAACCGCCCGGCGTCGCGGGCAGTGGGGTCCCCGCATTTTAATGCTACCCATCCATGGGCGAACTCATGAACTATCACCGAGAAGAGCAGAATCGGCAGCAGTATAATTATCTGGGAAAAATCCATTATTTTTCAAGTTCGAAGTGTGAAGTTGACCGGGGCAACGGCTGGGTTTTGTGGGGCGGGTTATGTCATTTCAAAAGGTCTTCCCTTCTTCCCCCGCCGTGATTACCATGATCACGTTGGTGTGTCCCGGGTGGTTGAGCGGCACCCCCGCGGTCACGACGACCCGATCCCCTTTCTTTAAAAAATTGGACTTCATGGAGAGACCGGCCGTCTCCCGGACCATCTCCTCAAAATCGTCGGTCAGAGGAATCATTATTGGAACCACACCCCAGACCAGCGCGAGACGGCGGTAAGTGGAGATGTTCGAAGTCGCGGCCAGGATAGGGTGATCCGGCCGGTACTTGGCCACCCGGCGGGCGGCACTCCCCGAGGAAGTATGAGACATAATACAGACCGCCCCGATGCCGGCCGCCAGTGTGCAGGCCGATCGCGCCACCGACTCTTCCACCGGCAGCTCACCCTGTTCGCTGACGAGCTTCATGATCCAATCCTTGTTCAACTCCCGGTAACAAGATTCCGACTCTACCTTCCGGGCGATCCGGGCCATCGCCTGAACCGTCTTGACCGGATAGGCCCCCGCCGCCGTCTCTTCGGAGAGCATGACGGCGTCCGTCCCGTCGAAGATCGCGCCGGCCACATCCGAGACCTCGGCCCGGGTCGGACGCGGATTCTCAACCATGGACTCCATCATCTGGGTCGCCGTGATGACGGGTTTGCCGGCCAGGTTGGCTTTATGGATAATCATCTTCTGGAGGACCGGAATCTGCTCGAAGGGAACCTCCACCCCCAGATCTCCCCGGGCCACCATAATCCCGTCGGCCGCCTCGATGATCGCGTCGATGTTCTCGACGGCCTCGGGCTTCTCAATCTTGGCCACCAGGGCGATATCGCTCTTTCTTTTCTTGAGCAACGAGCGTACTTCTTCTATCTCGTCCGCCGTCCGGACGAATGACAGCCCGATATAGTCCACATCCTGCTTTATGATAAACCGAAGGTCACGATGGTCCTTCTCGGTCAGGATCGGTATGCCCGCCGATCGGGAAGGTAGGTTAATCCCCTTGTGAGAACTGAGCGGACCGCCGGTAATAATCCGGCAGTTGATCCGGTTCTGCGACCGGCCGGTTACCTTAAGCTCCAGAGCCCCATCGTTAAGGAGAATCTTATCCCCTTTCCGCACCAGTCCCGGCAGATTCTTATAGGTCACCGAGACCTGCTTCTCATCACCGGCGACCGGGAGGTCGGTCAGGATAAAGTTCCGGCCCTTCTTCAACTCCACAGTTCCTTCGGCGATCTCACCGATCCGGATCTTCGGCCCCGCGATATCGGTCAGGATGGCGACCGACCGGCCCAGCCGTTCGGCGGACTCTCGGATGATCCGGACTTTTCCCGCGTGCTCCTCATGAGTCCCGTGGGAGAAATTCAACCGGGCCACATCCATCCCCGCCTTGAGCAACCGTTCAATCATCCGGGGAGAATCAGAGGCCGGTCCGATCGTGCAGACTATCTTGGTTTTCTTCATTCTGGAGACCACCTTCATCTTCGGGATTATATGCTCGACTTAATCAGATGCAATCTGGCATACTGCAGACAATAAAACAAGCAGATTATAATGAAAAAGATATCGCTCAAGTCCAGATCCTACCTCGGTCTTCTGATCACACTACTCGCCCTGATTGCTGTGATGCCTTTCATGGAGGCCGGCTATAGGCTGCTGGACAACCTTATCGTCTCGATTTTTTTCCTGTTCTTTCTGATCTCATCTCTCAAGACAATCTCTACCCGGGGAATTACACCTGAAAAAAAATATACCAAGTGGCTGGTCTGGGTAGTTGCCCTGATAGCTTTTCTCTCGGACATTACGGGGAGCATTCTGCACTCTTTAATGAGGAGAGGCAAAGGCGCCGGATTGACAGACCTATTATTTGATTTGCCGACCATTATCTCTTTATTCGGCTATAGTCTTCTGATCTTATTTCTCATTTTTTTTATCATCAAAGACCTCTTCTCGGGACAGAAAGTCACCGCGGATAAGATCTACGGCGCGGCGGTCTCTTATCTCCTCTTGGGAGTGATGTGGACCTGCCTTTATGCAGCGGTGTTTATTATAAATCCCGACTCCATTATCAAAGCAAACGGCACGCCTGTGGACATCTTTTCAGAAATACAGTATTTCAGCTTTACCACCCTCTGCTCTCTCGGGTACGGCGATATTATCCCCAATAATAAACTGACTATGGTGCTCAGTAACCTGGAAGTGATCGTCGGGTCGTTATATCTGGCCATCCTGGTCGCCCGCCTGGTCGGGCTTTACACCGCTCAGGCCTCCCGGGAGAAGTTCAATGTCGCTCTCCGGGAGCTGGAGAAGGCTTCCGCTGAAACCCGGGAAGAATTTGAGACGATAGAAAAAGAGCTTCATAAAAAGTAATAACTCGGGTCAAGAGACAGCCTGCAAAATCCCGGGTAGAGCTTTCCGGATCAACGCGGATAAAAACTTATTGATCTCTTCCACTTCCGTCCGGGTAATTCCCTCGATTTGCTCAAATAAAACATTGACAGATGCCTGATAATATCTTATATACTTACCGGTAGGTATACTAATGAAAGGTACTGCCGATAATACAAATAAATTATTGCTGGAGGCGGCCCTCCGGGTCTTTACCGAGAAGGGGTTCGCCGGAGCCTCTACCCGGGAGATTGTAGAGATCTGCGGGGTAACCAAACCCACTCTCTACTACCACTTTGGCAGCAAAGATAACCTCTACCGATCTATCCTGAAAGAGATCTTCGAGCGATTCAACCGAGAGATCGCCCGAATTGCCGCCGAAGAACTCCCTCCCCGGAAAAAGTTGCTGAAGGTCGTCCGGTACTACCTCGATCACTGCCGTGAATCACCCCGGGAAGTTAAACTGATCCTGATGGCCATATACCGGAGTGATTCCTCTCTCCCCGATGTTGACATAGGAACCGTCGGTTGGCCGATTGTTGAATCGATCGCCGGAATCATCCGGGACGGCAAATTAACCGGTACTTTCAAGGAAGTCGAGCCACTCCAGTTAAGCCTGCAACTGATCGGGATGATTCATATCCAGGTTCTGCTGATTCTCAATGATGAAGGAAAACTTCCCCTGAGCCGGCCGGAGGAGATTCTTTCTACCTTTCTGGAGGGGATCGAAAGGCGATGAAGATAATATGGCTGACAGTATCCCTCCACCTCTTCTCCATCCTCATCGGGATGGGATTGGCTTCAGGAGAGGAAAGGAAATCGGCACCGGTCTACTCCCTTGCTGACTGTCTGCGCATGGCGGATAAGAACAACCCGGTCATCCTGAAGGCCCGGCAGGAGATGGAGGTCGCTTCCGGGAAGAGACTCCAGGCGCTCTCTGAAGCCATCCCCCACCTCAAGGGAGAAGCCGGTTATACGTATCTCAATACCATCAATACCTACGAAACGGAAGAGGGGGAACTGGCGCTCAACCTCCATGATAATTACCGGGCCGGCCTGACACTGGAACAGAATCTTTATAAGGGAGGCAAGATATTTGCCGGTATCAAGGCTTCTCTCATCTACGACCGGTATTCAGAAGTCTATCTCCGGGAAGCAGGGGGAACGGTCGTCTTTCGGGTCAAGGAACTCTTCAACCATCTCCTTCTCGCCCGAAAGATCGTGGAAGTCAGAGAGACCACAGTCGAACATATGGAAGATTACCTCCAGATCACTGAGAAGAAATACGATCAAGGAACCGCCTCGGAGTTCGACCTGATCACCGCCCGGGTCCGACTGGCGAACTCCCGCCCTCCCCTGATCGAAGCAAGTAATCGGGTAGATATTCTCAAGACCACACTGGCCAAAGAGATGGGCCGGGAAGATCAGGACTACGAAATTGAGGGAAGCCTCGCCTTGACCCCTTTCAGCGGGGAGCTTAACGATCTCAACCGACTGGGGCTGGAGCACCGGGCGTTAATCGAACAGGTCTTACTCAATGAAGAGATCATGGAACAGAACCTGCGGGCATCCTCGTCCGGGTATCAACCCTCTCTCTCTCTCTTTGCCGCCTATGAAGGTGAGCAACCCCGGTATGGACTCCCGCCCGAGGACCGGTTCGAATTCGAATGGACGGCCGGGGCAACACTGAAATGGAATATCTTTGACGGATTGATGACGCCCGGACTGGTCAGGGAAGCGCGGGGACAGTATGAGCAGGCCCGGATCGAGACCAGGGATACCCGCCGCACGGTCCTTTTAAGCATCAAACAGGCATATCTTGATCTGAAGGCCGCCCGGAAGGTGGTCGAGTCCCATCGGGAGACGGTCGGACAGGCGGAGAAAGCCTATAAGATCGCCCGCATCCGCTGGGAGAACGGGATCAGCACCTCCCTGGAGCTAACCGACGCCGAGTTAAACCAATCGGAGGCCAGCATCATGCTCCAGGAAGCTCTCACTTACTACCGGATTGCCCTGGCTAAACTGGAGCGGGCAGTCGGGTTAACGATCAAGGAGATTAAAGCGACGTTACAACCCAAATCGGAAGAACTTACCGGGAAGACATAACAATGAAAAAAAAGAAGATACTCTTAATTGTTGTCCTGATTATCACCATCGGGGTAATCGCTCTCCTTTTTATCCGGGCCTATCGAGCAAAGAAAGGATACCGGGCGCCGCCATCCATCGAAAAGATCCAGGAGGAAGAGGGGATCCCGGTCAAGACCATCTCGCCGGTCGTCCGGGATCTGGAAGAGGTGCTCCTGGTGGACGGCAGTGTTAAGCCGGAGAAGAAGGCGGTCATCACCTCCCGGATCGACCGAATAATCAAGGAGATCACCGTCGAAGAAGGAGACCCGGTCCGGAAAGATGATCTCGTCGTCCATCTCGAGAAGGAGGCGCTGGAGAGTAATCTCCAGGCCAGCAAGACGGCGCTCGAAGAAGCCGAGCGTGACTTCAAGCGGGCCCAGGCGCTCTTTGACTCGGGTGCGATTGCCCGGCAGGACCTGGACCAGGCCCGGGTGGACCTCCTCCGGGCGACAGCCCTGCACGCGGGCAGTCGGGAGAGAGTCCGCGACACCAGGATCACCTCCCCCCTGACCGGCCTGGTCTCCCGGCGATACAGGGAACCGGGTGAATTGTCGGATAAGGGGAAACCTATCTTAGAGATCGTCGATATCGAGAACGTGGAAGTTCACTGCCCGGTATCCGAGACCCAGATCAAGGATGTCCATGTCGGCCAGCCGGTCCGGATAACCCTCGATGCCTATCCCGACCGGGTCTGGGAGGAGACTATTACCACCATCAACCCGACTGCCCGGGAGATCAGCCGCCTCTTTACCATCAAGATCGCCGTCGAAAACCCCGAGTTCCTCCTCCGTCCGGGGATGTACGCCCGGGTAGAGATCATCAAGGATAACCATCGTGGCATCCTGGTCCTCCCCCAGGAAGCGATCATAAAAGACGCCCAGGGACAACCCGGAGTCTTTATCGTCCATGACGGAATAACCGCCTCCTTCACCGCGGTCACGCCGGGGATCAGGAAACTCGGGATGGTCGAGATTTTATCCGACCTGGACCGAGACTGCCGGGTTGTGGTCTCCGGTCAGAACCGGTTGGAGAACGGGAGCAAGGTAAAAATAATCAGTGATTTATAACTCGAGTTAAATTTTTTCAAAGAAAAATTTTATGTTCCTCTCCGATCTCTCAATTAAACGTCACGTCCTGATGACGGTGATAATCTTGATCATGCTCCTCCTGGGGGGCGTCGCCTACCTCCAGCTCCCGGTCGACCTCTTTCCCAAGATCGAGATCCCCTATGTCACGGTCATCACCACCTACCTGGGAGCCGGGCCGCGGGAGATCGAGACCCTGGTCAGCAAGCCCTTGGAAGAGGAGCTGAGCACGATAGATGGACTGAAGCACGTCAAATCAATCTCCCAGGAGGGGATCTCTCTGGTCTCACTTGAATTTGAACTGGCTAAGGACCTGGATGTCGCCGCGGCCGATGTCCGGGATAAAGTCGCCCTGGTGGAACCGGAACTCCCCGACGCCGCCGATAAACCTCTGATCAGCAAGTTCGATATCAACGCCCAGCCGATTCTGCAGTTGGCCGTCTCGGGGAAACGCTCTCCCCGGTCTCTCTATCTCTTCACCGACAACAAGATCAAGCCCCAGTTCGCCAAGATCAAGGGAGTGGCCGAGGTTGAGATCATCGGAGGGCAGGAGCGGGAGATCGTGATCGCGATGGATCAACAGCGGATGAACGCCTATCACCTCACCCCGGATAATATCATAACCGCGATCGAGGCGGCCAACCTGGAACTGCCCTCGGGCCACATCACCCAGGACCGGATCGAATTTACCGTCCGGCTGGCGGGTAAGGTCACGGGGGTAGATCTCCTTGGCTCTCTATATATCCCCACCCCTGATGGGGGGAAGGTCCGGATCACCGAACTGGGAATGGTTGATGACACGGTCAAAGAGATCCGGGAGCGGGCCCGGTTCCAGAACCAGGAAACCCTCGGCCTGATCATCAAGAAACGGGCCGACGCCAATACGATTGAAGTGGCCGACCGGGTCATGGAAGGGATCGACTCTCTCAAGAAGAGGCTCCCCCCCGACATCACCATCGAGATCGCCGAGGACCGCTCAGCCTTCATCCGCGGCTCCCTGAATGAGGTGCGGGACAACATGATCATCGGTATTGTCCTCACCGCTATCTCCCTCTTTCTCTTCCTCCATAATATCCGCAGCACTCTCATTCTTATCGTAGCGATGCCGACCAGCATCATCTCCACGTTTCTCCTCCTCTTCATCTTCAACTACTCTATCAATGTCATGAGCATGATGGGTCTGGCCCTCTCGGTCGGGATCCTGGTCAATAACTCCATCCTGGTCCTGGAGAATATCCACCGGTATCTGGAATTGGGCAACGACCGCGTGTCCGCCGCCCGGCGCGGGACCTCGGAGATCGCCGCCGCCGTGGCCAGCACCACTCTGACCAACATCGTTGTCTTCGTCCCGATCGCCTTCATGTCCAGCATCGTCGGTCAGTTCTTCCGGCAGTTCGCCATGACAATCGTCTTCTCCACGATCTTCTCGCTCTTTATCTCCTATACCCTCACCCCGATGCTCTCCTCCAAGTACTTGAAGGAATCCGGAAACAAAGCCTCCATCTTCCGCCACTGGGACAATTTTTATATTTCCATCTCCCGAAGCTACGGAAACCTGGTCCGCAGGCTGCTGCGCCACAGATGGCCGGTGGTCATCGTCTCTTTTATCGTCTTGATCGTCTCCATGAAATACCTCCCTCCCCTGATCGGTTTCGAGTTTTTTTCCAAGACCGACCAGGGCTCATTCAAAGTCATGATCGAGACACCGGTCGATTCCCCCCTCGCTACCACCGACCGGGTCACCCGACAGGTGGAATCGATCCTCCGGGAGCTCCCGGAACAGGAGAAGATATTCACCACGGTGGGAAAAGTGAGCGGATTTCTGGGGGGGACCAACCAGGGGGTCAACCTGGCCGGGGTCAACGTGGACCTGGTCGACGAGGAACTGCGCGAACGGACCACCCGGGAGGTCATGAATTCACTCAGATCGATCCTGGCCGAAATACCCGCCGCTACCTTCACCCTCCAGGAGACCCAGCAGGGCGGGCCCGGCGCCGAGAAGCCGATCCAGCTGGAGATCCGGGGCGATGAGATCGAGACCCTGAACAGGCTGGCCGGAAGGGCGGTTGAACTGGCCCGGACTGTCCCCGGCGCGGTGGACGTCGACACCGACTGGCGGATGGGCAAGCCTGAGATCTGGATCATCCCCGACCGGCAGCGGGCCAGCGAGTACGGGATCACGGTGGGACAGATCGCCGAAATTCTCCGATCCTCTTTGACCGGAGTGATCGCCTCCACCTACCGGGAGATGGACGACGAGTTCGATATCCGGGTAAAGCTGGAGGAGAAAGACCGAAACTTCCAGGAACAGATCCGGCATATCACGCTCCGGGCAAAGAATGGGGAGGTCATCCCTCTGACCGCGGTCGGCCGGATCGAGCAGCGGGAAGGACCAACCACGATTACCCGCAAGGACCGGGAGCGAATGGTCACCGTCTCCGCCAACGTGGTGGGTTCGTCATCGGGTGAGGTCTATAGCCGGCTGAAAGAACTCATCGATACGGAACTGCGCTTCCCTTCCGGCTACGGCTACTTCTTCGCCGGGGAGATCGAGCGGATGCAGGAGAACTTCCGGGAGATCTTCATCGCGCTCGGGCTGGCGGTCGTCCTCACCTACCTGATGCTGGCGGCCATCCTGGAGTCGTACCGCTACCCAACCATGATCATGCTCTCGCTTCCCCTGGCCATGATCGCGGTCTTCCTCGCCCTCTTTTTGACCGACACCACCATCAATATCTTCTCCCTGATGGCGATGGTCATGCTGGTCGGACTGGTCATCAACAATACCATCGTCATCGTCGATTACAGTAACCTCCTCCGAAAAGAGGGAAAATCAATCGAGGACGCGATCGTCGGGGCCTGCGAGGTCCGTCTCCGCCCGGTCCTGATGGCTAATATGACCACGGTCGTGGCCATGATTCCGC
>JAVCDH010000090.1 GCA_030765805.1 Candidatus Euphemobacter frigidus | reverse complement strand
GGACAAGAACGGCAAGCCGATCTACCAGTTCCGGGAGGTCCATTCATTCAACGAGATGGATCTCGATTATACCCTGACCTATTCTTCGTTAAAGAACTTCTTCCTCCCTTTCCGCGAAACTCTCTCCCGGTACTCTTACTCGGGCGATGACTGGAAGCAGGAGATCGAGTACCGGGTCAACCCCCGGGTCATCGTCGGCGTCCGGGCCTGCGACATCAACGCCCTCTGCAAACTGGACGATATCTTTATCCACGGCACCTTCCCTTCTCCCTATTACATTACGAGGAGGAAGAACACCTTCCTGATCGGCCTGGATCATATACCCCTGGAAGACTGTTTCTGCGAATCGCTGGGACAACTGGACGTCCGGTGCGGCTTCAATCTCTTCTGTACCGATATCGGTGACCGGTACTACCTCTCCATTAATTCATCCAAGGCGTTCAATTTCCTGAGAAATGTCAAGACCAGCGACCCCACCCAGAGTGATGACAAGAAATGGATCGAGAGAAAGAAGTTTATCAAAAAGAGCTTCAAGACTCATGTTGAAGTCAACGCGTTGCCGAACCTCCTGGATATTGAATTCGAGTCGCCGATCTGGAAGAAATGGGGCGACAAGTGTCTCAACTGCGGCACCTGCGCCATGGTCTGTCCCACCTGCTACTGCTATGGAATCGAGGAGACCATCGCCGTCAGCCTGAAGTCCTCCCGGAAAGAGCGATTTCAGTACTCCTGCACACTGGTAGATTTCGCCGAAGTCGCGGGGGGACATAACTTCCGGCCCTTCAAGGAAGACCGTCTCAAGTATCGGTTTTATCATCATTACCACGGTTTCGCCGAGAACGCCAACAAACAGATCTGCGTGGGCTGTAACCGGTGCGGGCGGGCTTGCCTGGCCGGGATCAATCCCAAGGACGTTATCAACGATCTGATACTGGAGAGGGCGGATGAAGTATAAGATCCCCAAGCAAGATATCAACCTGAAGCCTTTCATGTCACGCCCTCCCCGCTTTAATTTGAAGAACGTTATCATGCGGACCGATATGGTCTATAAATGCGAGATCATCAACATCATCGAACTGACCGAGATCGAGAAGCTCTTCCATCTGAAAATCCTGGACGAGGCCGAGCGGCAGATCTTTGATTTCCGGCCCGGACAGTTCGTCATGCTGGAAGTGCCCGGCTTCGGGGAGATCCCCATCTCCATCGCCAGCTCCAGCAATAACAAGGAGTTTATCGCTCTCTGTATCAGAAAGGTGGGCCGCGTGACTGATATGCTGCATCAGGCCCGGAAGGGTGCTCGGGTCGGGATCCGCGGCCCCTTCGGCACCTCCTTCCCGATGGAGGAGATGGTCGGACATAACATTCTGCTGATCGCCGGGGGTCTGGGATTGGCCCCTCTCCGCGCCCCGTTATACTGGATCAATGAACGTCGGGACGAGTACAAGGATGTCTACTTGCTCTACGGCACAAAAGATCCGGCATCGATGCTTTTCACTTACCAGTATGACGGGTGGGAGAAGGTCAATAATATCAAACTCTTTACCATCGTTGATAAGGGGGATAAAAACTGGAAAGGCCGGATCGGGTTGATTACCGAGCTTTTCCAGGAGATAACCATCGTTCCCGACAACACCTATGCCATCGTCTGTGGGCCGCCGATCATGTTCAAGTTTGTCTGCGATCGTCTGGACGCGGCGGGTATTCCGATGAACCGGATGTTTGTCTCACTGGAGAGGAGGATGCACTGCGGCATGGGCAAGTGCTGCCGGTGTATGGTGGGATCGACCTTTACCTGTGTCGATGGCCCGGTCTTTGATTACTGGTCGGTCCTGAACTTGAAGGAAGCGATTTAGAGCTTAATCGCAGAGCTCGTTAAAGGAGGTTATGTTGAAGTATCTCGGGATAGAACCCGAAAAGATCAAGATCGGAGTATTTGATTTCACCGGCTGTGGAGGCTGCGAGCTTCAACTGGCCAACAAGGAAGGAACCCTGGTTGACTTCCTGGCGCTTCTTGATGTGGTTAACTTCCGGGAAATATCGTCGGACCGGGGCGATGACTATGACATCGCGCTGATCGAGGGAAGTATCACCCGTGAGGATGAGGTTGAGAGGCTGAAGGAGATCAGGAAGAGGGCAAAGATTCTGGTCGCCCTCGGCTCCTGCGCCTGTTTCGGAGGCGTCAACACTCTGAAAAACAAATTTCCGCTCCGGGAGGTGGTAGAGGAGGTCTACGGGAAAGACAGGGTGGAGACCGGCCAGGTCCGGGCGCTCGGCGACGTCGTGAAGGTCGATCTCCAGATCCCCGGTTGCCCGGTATCCAAGGAGGAAGTGGAAAAGATCGTCGTTAATATCGTCAACGGAGCGGAGATCAAATTCCCTAAGTACCCGGTCTGCGTGGAGTGCCGCCAAAAACTCAATACCTGCGTCTTCGACCTGGGCCAGATCTGCCTCGGCCCGATCACCCGGGCGGGCTGCGGCGCCCCCTGCCCGACCGGCAAGGTCGGGTGCCTGGGATGCCGGGGCCCGGCCGAGGAAGCTAACTATGAATCCTTCCGGCAGATATTGAAAGACCACGGTTTTTCCACCGCCGAGGTGATGGAAAAAATTAATTTTTTTAACGCCCTGCCCGAGATGATGATTGATGAAAGTTGAGATGAAGATCGATGTTCACCACCTGACCCGCGTGGAAGGACATGGCAATATTAACATCCGGGTAAAAGACGGGAAGCTCGTGGAAGCGCAATGGGCGGTGGTCGAGACCCCCCGCTTCTTTGAAGCCATGCTCAAGGGGATATCTTATAACATGGCTCCAACCTTATCCTCGAGGATCTGCGGCATCTGTTCGATCAGTCATACTCTGGCCAGCCTCCGGGCGGTAGAGCGGGCAATGAAGGTGAATATCCCCCGGGCCGCGAAGTTACTCCGCCTCCTGGCCAAGCATGGTGAGACCCTCCAGAGTCATATCCTTCATATCTTCTTCCTAGCCGCCCCCGATTTGTTCGGGGTTTCCAGCGTTATCCCCCTGATAAAGTCACATCCGGAAGTCGCCGGTCTGGCCTTGCGGCTCAAAGAACTGGCCAACCGGATCTGCGATCTAATCACCGGCCGGACCACGCACCCGGTGTCCCTGGTAGTCGGCGGGGTAAGCAAGGTCCCTGAGAAGAAGGAGCTGGAAACATTGAAAGAAGAGATTATCGAGAGGCTCCCGGATATCCAGGCGACCGTGGAACTCTTCCGGACTCTCTCCATCCCGGACTTTGTGAGAGAGACCGAGTTTGTCTCCCTGAAGGGGAAGAGAGACTATCCCTGGATCGGCGGCGAACTGGTCTCCAGCGACGGGGTGATAAAGAAGGAAGATGATTACCTGGCCATGACCAATGAGTACAAGGAGGATTTTACCACTTCCAAGTTTACCCGGCTGAGCCGGGAGTCGTTCGCGGTGGGAGCCCTGGCCCGGTTCAACAACAATTACCGGTTCCTGCCGGATAGAGTAAAAGCCGCCGCCCGGAAGCTCAACCTGCAGCCGGTGAATTATAACCCCTTCATGAACAACATCGCCCAGGTTATCGAGTGTTACCACGTGATGCTGGAGGCGATAGATATTCTCGATAAGCTCCTGGATAACAGGCTGGACCGGATCCGCGCGGGTTTCCGGGTCAAAGCGGGAGAAGGGGTGGGAGCGGTGGGAGCGCCCCGGGGGATACTGTACCATAGCTACATCCTGAACCGGAAGGGAGTGATCACCAAGGCCAACTGCATCATCCCCACCACCCAGAATAACGCCAATATCCACCACGATATGGCCGCGCTGGTTCAGCAGTCTCTGAAACAGAATAAGAACGATATGGAGATCACCCGGCTAAGTGAGATGCTGGTCCGGGCGTATGATCCCTGCATCTCCTGCTCCGTCCACTAATCTTCCCTTGCTTCCCGGTGATACGGTCTCCCCAGCGCGTCCGGCGGACCCAGCGCTCGTTTGAAGAACTTCATCCTGGCTAAAAAGAGTAACCGGCACCTATGCGCCACTCGCCGATATCTAGTTTCTCGTCCTGGCTCTCGTCAACTCGAATGAAGGAACTTTTTTTCGCGTTCGGGTAGTAAACCTTGTATTCCTCCCAGGTGATATAAGAGTCAGAGTTGGTATCGATCCTGCTGAACTTATCAGTGGTCGATGGAGTTGACGCGCAGCCGACTATAAACATTGTCGCCGCGATCCCGATAAGGATATTCTCTCTCATTGATTTTCTTTTAGCTCCGTCACCGGCGCTGCGTGGATGAGTCTGAGGGCAGCCGGCCACGCCCTTGCAGCCCGCGGGGGGGGCCGAGGACCTCCGAGAGGATAATCCCCTGAACGATGGGATTATCGACGAAAGCAAACTGGATCCGTCCTCTCCCTTCATCTGGCGCGGGGGTAGTCAGGGCCGACGGCGGCTTATGAATTGGGATTGTTTTCTTAACCCGGTCCCGTTTTCGGATGGGGGGTGGCGGTCGCTCCATCTCTTCCGGCTGAGGAATGTGCATCTCCGGGGGTTCCGGTTGCTGCCTGAACTTCCCGGAGAGCAGATCGATAAAAGACTTGAGCTCATCGACCTCCTCTCCTCGTCCGGGTTGAGGAGGATGCGGGTGGGGCCCCGGTCGAGGCGGGGTGGGTTTGGGGCTTGCCTCTTCTTTTTTCTTCTTGCCGGCCAGGAGGAGGAGCCGGAAGACCATAAAAAGAGCGATCAAGATCCAGATCCAGGCACCGCCTTTCATGAAATATCCTCTTTAATATAATTGGGGGTATGCACTTGTCTCAGGTTAAGCCGGTATTGCTCGTTATGCATTGGAAAATAAAATATCAATAATACTGTCATTGCGAGCGTTAGCGAAGCAATCTCAATAGGTTATATCAAAGGGATTGCTTCGTCGCTGCGCTCCTCGCAATGACAAAGTGAAACAATATATATATTATAATGCGTTACCTGAGACAAGTGCATACCCCCAATAAATAAATACTGAATGAAAAATGTCATAACCGGGAGGATGTTATGGATAAGCTGGAGACTATACCTCTGGAGGCCATCTCTATCCCCAAGAACCATATCCGCGTTCAGAGCGTTGACGAGAAGGCTTTGAAGAAGCTCTCCGATTCGATTCTCTCGGCCGGCCTCCTGGTCCGGATCATCGTCCGGCCGGTGGGGAAGGGGAGATATGAGCTGGTGGACGGTGAACGGCGTCTCCGGGCCTATCGGATGCTCTTTGAAGCGGAAGGGCGAAAGTGGATCGGGATACCGGCTATCGTGGAGGAGATGACGCCGAAAGAAGCGATCAGCCGCCAGGTGGCGATCAATGAGAATCGGAAGGACCTCACCCCCTACGAGAAAGCCAAGGGGTATAAGCAGGCCTGGGAGACCGGGTATTTCAAGAGCTATCGTGATCTGGCTTCAGTAGTCGGAAAGTCTCATACGTCGGTGATCCGTTCGATCAATATATTTGAACGGTTTCCGAAAGAGATCCTCCAGGCGTTTGAGAACGGAGATCTTAAGCAAGCTCACCTGCAGTACTTTTACAGTATGCCGAACCGGCAGGCGATGCGGGCGCTCTACCAGGCGATCATTCGGAACAAGTTAAAATCAACCGAGGCCCGGGAACTGGCTAACCGCCTGGATGAACGCTGGCTGAGCGGGGACCGGGAATTATTGCGGCAGATCGCCGAGAAAGATGAACGGATTAAGGATCTGCTGGATGAAGAGATCATCATCTCGGACCTTGTCAACAAAAGTAAATGTACTCTGACCTATACAAATTTGAGCCGATTTAAGAGATTGATTTTACTGCTGGCAGAGATGGTAAAAAGTGGTGAATTTCGCACCACTTTGTCTCAAAATGCTGGTCAATAACGATTTATAACCACGCTGCGTAGAGAAAACGCGCCGCCGGATTGACAAGAAAAGAAGGTTAGAGATGGGTGAGATTAAAATATCGGATCCGGTCAAGCTGATCTGCGGTTTACTGGCGGCGGACCCGGTTTGGCTCTCCCGTGCGCGGGAGGCGTTGGCCGGGCGGTTCGGGCCGATCGATCTGGAGAGCGAGATCATCCCGTTTGACTTCACCTCGTATTATGAGAAAGAGCTGGGGCCGGAGATCCTCCGCCGGTACGTCTCATTCGGAGAGCTTATCTCCCCCGAAGACCTGTCTGCGATCAAGCTTACTACCAACCGGATGGAGGAGGACCTCTCCGAGTCAGGAGTGAGGAGAGTCAATCTTGACCCCGGCTACGTCGATCTTTCCAAGATGGTTCTGGCCACCACCAAGGACGCCACCTACCGTGTATATCTCTTCGATGGCATCTTCGCCCAGTCGACTTATTATTTTCAGGGGGGCACCTACCACCCCTGGGAATGGACCTATGCCGATTACCGAACCGATGCCGCGATCTCCTTCTTCAACCGGGTGAGAAGCGATTATAAAAAGCAAGCGCGCACCTGACATTCATGGTATAATTTTACAGGAGGTCGAAGATGAGGAAGACAGTCGTTATCATCGTGGCTGCCGCTATCGTGGCCGTTTATGCGTCCTATCTTTCGCCCCGCCATGGCAGGGGGCCTCTGGGCGGTTAGAGAATTCACCCGGCTCTATTTTGGTGGGAGTGGAGATGTGCCGGTGACAAGATAGGCAGTGGGGAGTGGGCAGTGGGAAGTGGATGGTGCGCGGGGAGAGTTAACAACTTTCCGGTTTAATCTACTTATAGAGGTTGACCGAGTCCACGTAGCCGACGCAGACCGCCCGGACCACCCCGGTCGGGCCGGTCTCGAGGACCTGCCGGGCGCTGTTCCCTTCGTCGATCAGTAAAACGACGTCATCTTTTCCCGCCTGGCACCGGTCGAAGGCGACCAGGGTCTCGGAAGTTTCAGTACCGTCCGGATCGAGGATCTTGACCAGGAGCATCTTCTCCCCGATGTACTGCTCGAGCTTCAGTGTCGAGACGACGGTTCCGATGACTTTTCCTATCTTCATTGGATGTTACTATTCCCCAATCCCCATTCCCCAATCCCTAATCAACCTCGTCGACGATCGAGGTGATGGTGGCGTCCGAGGGGTTGAAGGGGTCCGGCAGGGGGAGCGAGGCCTCCCTCCCGCCGATATAGGTTACGATCTGGCCCGGTCCGGCCTGCTGGCTGTCGCAGGCGACCACGGGGGCGCCGGACGGATTTAGATCCTCATCCAGGGGCTGAACAATCAGCAGCTTGACCCCCACCAGGGACTCAACCTTCTTTGAGCTGACGACGGTCCCGATGACTTTGCCCAGGTTCATTTTGGAGACTTCTTCGGGGTGATGGTTTTGAACTTGTGATACTTCTCCACCCCGCCGACTTCCCACTGGTCCACCACACCGAGGATTACAGCGTCGTTGGGACGGTCCCGGGTCATCTCGGTCTGGCGGGCGGAACTCCCCTTGGAGTAGAGGACCACCTCCCCCCGGTCGACTCCCATCGGGTCGGCGGCTATTATCGAGCCGCCGGAGAGTTGGTTCTCCAGGTCCAGGTCTCTCAGAACCATGAAGGGAACCCCCACCATCTTCTCGTCCTTCCTGGTGGAGACAACCGTACCCACTACCCGAGCCAGTTGCATAATAATACTCTACTCCGGAAGCGTTTGCTTGCGCTTTGCTGATTGCGATTGATACAGGATACAGATTAAATAGCCCCCGGGGGGGTTGTAAAGAAAAAAATGATCCGCGCCGTTGCTGCTATGTTAAAATATCTTCCCCGGATTGAGGATATTAGCCGGATCAAGGGCGCGCTTGATCCGGCGCATGGACTCGATCGCGGCCGGCTTGAGAGCCAGCGGCAGGTAATCCTTTTTGCTGATGCCAATTCCGTGTTCTCCCGAGATCGTTCCTCCCAGCTTGATGGACAGGGTGAAGAGATCCGTGGTCGCCTGGTGGAGAGCCTTCTTCCAGCTTTTTTCGTCCAGGTTCCTCTTTAAAAAGTTGACGTGGACGTTCCCGTCCCCGGCGTGCCCGAAAGAGACGATCTCCAGGCCGTGCTTCCGGCCGATCTTATCGGCTCCGTCGAGGAGCGCGGCGATCTCCATCCGGGGGACCACCACATCCTGGGCGGAGATGATCGGACTGACCGCCCGGAGCGAGTCCCTTAGTTTACGCCGGGTGGCCCAGATTTTTTCCTGGTATGTCGGCGAGTCGGCCACCATCACATCCCCCGCCCCCTCCGCGAGGCAGACCTCCCCGATCGCCTCGTACCGACGTTCCACGTCGTCTTTTTCCATCCCATCCATCTCGATCAGAAGATGGGCCTCCGCGTCCGCGGCGCTGATGCCTTCACCCAGCACCTCCCGGCTGATCCGGAGGCACTTCCGGTCCATGAACTCGATGGCGGTAGGGCGGAAGTGCCGGCGAATGATGGCGGCCACGCAGTGGACGGCGGATCGATAGGAAGGGAAGGGGACCAGGAGGTCGACCCGGTGTTGGGGTTTTACCAGCAACCGGACTGTGATCTCCGTGATGACGCCCAGTGTCCCCTCGGAGCCGACCAGGAGATGGAGAAGATTGTAGCCGGTCACGTTCTTGGCCAGTTTTCCGCCGTATTCGATGATCTCTCCGGTGGGAAGAACGGCTTTGATTCCGCTGATATAATCACGGGTTACCCCATACTTGACTGCCCGGGGTCCACCCGCGTCCTCGGCCAGATTTCCCCCCAGCGTGCAGTCCTCGAGACTGGCCGGATCGGGAGGGTAGTATAACCCCTTTGCTTCAACCGCCTTATGCAGTTCCCCGGTAATAATCCCCGGCTCGACGACCGCCATCATGTTCTCCTCGTCGATCTCCAGGATACGGTTCATCCGCTCCAGGCTGATAACCAGCCCCCCGAAGAGAGGAAGGGCGCCCCCGGTGACACCCGTGCCGCTGCCTCGGGCCACTACCGGGAATCGCTCCCGGTTGGCCAGCAACAGGAGTTGGGATATCTCCCCGGCGGAAGCCGGTTTGGCGACCGCCTCGGGGCGGGCGAAGAAGTTGGGGTTCTCGTCGTGGGAGTAATCCTCCATCTGCTCCTTCCCGGTCAGAAGATGTTGCGCTCCCACGATCTCCCGCAGTTTGTTTATCAGCTTGCTGTTTAGCTTTTGATACATGGTGATTCGCCGTTTTTGGAAGAGTAAGAATTTTAACAATGATACGTTATTAAAAAATTTGAGCAAATAAATTGTTGACGGGGGTGTTATTTCGGCTAATAATAACAAAACTCATGCGAGATGGGTGAAGAAAATTGCTAAGATTAAATAAAAGAACATGGAACAGAACAAGATTGAAAGAATCGTAGAGGAAGTTATCAAACAGGCGACCCCAATCGTGAAAGGTGCCGCCAACGAGGTTCCCATGACCAGTGTAACCCAAAAGAGAGGGATGGTAAAACGGATCGCCATTGGTTCCGATCACGGCGGTTTCCCGCTCAAGGAGGAACTGGTTCGCTTCCTGGAGGCGAAGGGTTATATCATAAAAGACCTGGGGACCGACAGTACCGAGGCGGTTGATTATCCCGATTTCGCCGAGAAAGTCGCCCGGGCGGTCGCTTCCGGCGACTGTGACCGGGGAATCATGATCGACAGCATCGGGATGGCTTCCGCGATGGCGGCCAACAAAGTCCGGGGGATCCGGGCGGCCATGTGCTATGACCTGACCACCGCCCGATCCAGCCGGGAACATAATGACGCCAATGTCTTGACCCTGGGAGGGAAGGTGGTGGACGCGGCCCTGGCGGGGGAGATCGTCAGCCTCTGGCTGACCACCGATTTCGCCGGCGGCCGACACTGGCCCCGGGTCAATAAGATCATGGCCATCGAGAGAAAACGGTAAATTAGCGCGAAGCTTCACTACAGAATTATTCAAATTTTATGAGGGAAAAGTAAATGGATACTCAAGCATTGATTGAACGAGTGACTAAAGAAGTAATGGCGGCCCTGGAGGGCGACGCCCCGTCCGCTCTATCCGCCTCGGCCTGTGCCGTGGAGAACGGCGCCTCCTGCTTGGAATGCGGCCAGTGCGTGACCAATCGCCCCGGCTTGATCAATGCCCTGATCTTAAACGGCGTCTGCCGGATCAGCACCCAGCTGGGGATCGGCGAAGTTGAAGCGAAGATCGCCCATATGATCGATCACACCCTGCTCAAGCCGGAGGCGACCGAGGACCAGATCCGGCAGCTCTGCCGGGAAGCGTCCACGTACTGTTTCGCCTCGGTCTGCATCAACCCGGTCTGGATCGAACTCTCGGCGAAGTTATTGAGGCGTTCCGGGGTCAATGTCTGTACGGTGATCGGCTTCCCTCTCGGCGCCGATACCTCCGAGACCAAAGCTTACGAGACCAGAGATGCTATCGCTAAGGGCGCCACCGAGATAGATATGGTGATCAACGTTGGCCTTATAAAGTCGAGGCAGTATCGTCGGGTCGAGGAGGACATCCGGGGGGTAGTCCGCGCCACCCGCCCTAATATTCTGGTCAAGGTGATTCTGGAGACCTGCCTGCTGACCGATGAAGAAAAGGTCAAGGCCTGCGAGCTGAGTGTCGAGGCCGGCGCCGATTTTGTCAAGACTTCCACCGGGTTCAGTACCGGGGGAGCCACGGTTGAGGACATCGCCCTGATGAGGAAGGTAGTGGGGCCGGAGATCGGGGTTAAGGCGTCCGGAGGAGTGCGGAGCTTTGATGATGCCCAGGCCATGGTCCAGGCCGGGGCCACCCGCCTGGGGGCCAGCGCCAGTCTTAAGATTATCCGGGTCAAGGATGCCGGCGGTTCGTCCGGTATAAAGTAGCGACCTTCGATGCAGCAGCATACTCAGTTGAATCATCCGGTATATATCCAGAAGAAGAAGAGCGTCTGGCCGTGGATAATCGCCGGGCTCCTCATCGTAATGCTGGCCGGGGGCCTCCTGATAAGTCTGGTGGCCAATATTGTTCTGATCAAGGGGAGCGCCCGAAAGGGCGCGGTCCGGGTCGGCCGGGACCGCTTCTCGGAGGTGCTGGTAGAAGGAGAGGGGGACAATAAGATTGTCATCATCCCGATCAGGGGCCTTATCAGTTTTACCGGTTCGGAGAGCATCTGGAAGAGAGAGAGCATGGCCGACCTGGTGCTGGAGAGACTCCGGGCCGCGGAGGACGATCCGGCGGTTAAAGCCGTCATCTTAAAGATTGATAGTCCGGGGGGAGGCATCACCGCCAGTGATGTTATCTATCACCGGGTGAAGGAACTTCAAGCGGCCGGGAAGAAGGTGGTGGCCGCCCTCGGTGATCTGGCCGCTTCGGGGGGATATTATGTGGCCTGCCCGGCGGACTGCATTGTCGCCTATCCCACCACCATTACCGGGAGCATCGGGGTAATTATCCAGTCGTTTAATCTGGAAGGCTTGATGGGGAAGATCGGGATCAAGGATGTCACCGTTAAGCAGGGGAAAGAGAAGGATCTCCTTTCTCCGTTCCGAAGCCTTACCCCGGAAGAAAGGAAGATGCTCCAGGGAGTGGTGGATGAGATGTACGAGCGATTCCTCCTGGTCGTGGCCGAGGGGCGGCAGATGGACCGGGAAGAGCTGGAAGATATAGCGGGGGGGCGTATCTTCACCGGGACTCAGGCTCTGGCCAACGGCCTGGTGGACACGATCGGTTATCAGGATGCGGCGGTCGATAAGGCTCTTGAGTTGGCCGGACTGGAAGAAGCCCGGGTGATCGAGTACCGCAAGGTATATTCCCTTTTCGACCTCTTCCGCAGTCAGCTCTCCCGGGGTCTTTCTCTTCCGACCGGATTGGATTTTCAGCAACTCTTTGAACCTCAAACCCCCCGCCTGTTATACCTATGGACCATTTAACAAAACCCATAACCTCCTATACCGTTAAGCTCAATCGGGATCAGGCTGCTCGGTTGAAGTTTGGTTTGGAGAAGAAGGATTTTATTTTCAAGACCGTTCCTCATGCCCACTTCGGCGCTTCCCTGGGGCACCTCTCCCTTACTCTGTATAAATCGGGAAAGCTTTTAATTCAGGGGAAGGATACCGTTGATTTTGTTCAGTTCTTCCTGGAGCCGGAGATATTAAAAGAGATTCGGTTTGGTTATGAGAATATCCTCGAAAGTTTCCAGGGCGAGCGGATTGGGGTTGATGAGAGCGGCAAGGGAGATTATTTCGGCCCGCTCGTGATAGCCGGGGTCTTTCTCGATGCTGAGAGAGAAAAGAAATTACGAGACTTGAATGTGCGGGACAGCAAAAGAATCTCCGATCGCCGGATTCGGGAACTGCGGACGGTTATCCGCCGGGATTGCCGCTACTCCATTGTCGCTATCGGGCCCGAGCGCTATAACCAGCTCTATATTACTATGGGTAATCTGAACCGGATTTTAGCCTGGGGGCACGCGCGGGTGATTGAAAATATTCTGACCAAGACCAGCTGCCACAAAGCGATCCTGGATCAATTCGGCAAGAAAGACCTGGTGCTGAAAGCGTTGATGAAGAAAGGCCGGTCGATTGAAATCGTGCAGAAAGTCCGCGGCGAATCGGATCTGGCGGTGGCGGCCGCCTCCGTCTTGGCCCGGGGAGAGTTCGTCCTTCGCCTGAAGAAACTATCGGACGAGTTCGGGGTAAAACTTCCTCTGGGGAACAAGAAGGATGTGGTGATCGCGGCGGGCAAGAACATCATCAAAAAGGCGGGAATGGAAGCGCTGGTCAAGGTGGGGAAGATACACTTCAAGACTACTAAAGAGATTCTGGCGGTCATTTAAACTCACTTTAGGCACTTTTCTCCGTCATGTTCGCCCACCTCCACTGTCATTTTTTCGGTTCGTACTCGGACAGCCTCCTGGACCCTGACCGGGACCTCTCATACATCAAAGAGATGGGACAGGAGGCGGTCGCCATCACCGATCACGGGGTGCTTGATTACTGTTATCCTTTTTACTGGTCCTGCCGCCGGGTCGGTCTCCACCCGGTCCTCGGTTGCGAGGTCTACTTTGTTGACGATGCCCGGAAAAGTATCGAGACGAACGATTCTTATCGGAACCACCTGATACTGCTGGCCCGGGACAACGAGGGATTCCGTAACCTGGTCCGGCTGAACAATCGCAGCTGGCTGGAGAACAACTTCGGTGAGACCCGTGGATTGGTGGATTGGAAGCTCCTGGAGGAGTTTCACGATGGCCTGATCGCGCTGAGCGGATGTTTCTGGGGATCGCTCCCTCAGAAATATATCACCGGCGGGATGGAGGCTGCGGAGAAAGAGTTCCGGCGCTACTATGATATTTTCGGCCGCGATTTTTATCCCGAACTGGGACGGCACGGGATCACCGACGAGGAGAAAGCGAACGAAGGGCTGATCGCCCTCTCGAAACGATTCGGGGTGACGCCGGTGGTTACCAACGACTCCCACTATCGGCTGGCCCGGGACTGGCGGTTCCATGATATCCTGATCAAGACTCGATTTGGCTACCCGACGGACTTTGAGCTTGGTGTCCGCAATTATTATCTTAAAAGCGAAGAAGAGATGCGGGTACTGGGGTTCCCGCCGGAGTATTACGATATAACGATGGAGATCGCCCGGCAATGTCGGGTGGATCTGGACGGGATACAGATGGTTAAGTCCTCCGAAGCCTTTCGCCCGGAGGATGGAGCAGTCTTCAGTAGTAGGCCGGTGATTATAGACGTCCGTCAGGCCCTCCGGGATGTCACCGGAGTTTGGAAGATCAAGGATGATCGGTTGCCGGAGATTATATCTTTGATCCCCCCGACCCTGGATCCGGCCGAGGCCGCCCGGGAGGTCCCCGCGCTCGGAGAGTGGCTGGAGGGGAGACCGCGGGTCCGCGAAGCGATCGGCAAATTGGTGGGGATACCCCGGCGCTCTCTCCCGGACTTCAGCGCCGTAATCGACCTCCCGCTTCACCTGATCCGGGAGTTTCTCCCGGTCCGGAGAGCCCGGGGGGAGATTATGGCTTCCCCCCCGGGATGGGCTCTGCGGAAGCTCTCCGTGCCGCTGGTCCCGGTTGTTTCCCTGGCGGAGTCCGCCCCCGATTTCTGTGCCTGGGTGAAGAAACTCACCACTCTGGAAGAGGCCCGGGAGAAGTTCGAAGAGAGAAAATATGCCTCGGCGGCCCTGATTCTAGAAGGACTTCTCCGCGTCAATTCGGATGACCTTGAGGCGCGTTTTCTGCTGGCCGAATCGTTATATTTTCTCCATAGATATGAGAAGGCGGTGGAGGAGTACGGGGTATTGGAAGAAGAAAATTATAACCCCTGGCGGATGCCCCGGCTGCTCACCAGGAAGGGATGGGCCTGTAACCGGCTTGGCCGACCGGACCAGGCCCGCCGATCCTTCCGGAAGGCGATTGAACTCAAGGAGAATTACGGCCCGGCCCGGTATGCCCTGGGAATTCTTGACTACCGGGAGGGGAATAGCAAAGCCGCGAAAGAGAACCTGCGGGCTTTTATCGAACTTCGCCCGGAAGGAGAACGGGCGGACAAGGCCCGCGCGATTCTAAGACGGTTGGACCCGGGTTTATAAGTTGCAATTAACCCGAGCAGTTAGTATTTTAGCTTTAGTTCACTTTAGTCACTTTAGTTCACTTTAGTTCACTTTAGGCACTTCAGAATGAACGGCGAAACGACATTCTGGGAGAGGATCGAGGGTTGCCCTCTCTGGAGACTTATTCTTTATGTGTTTCTCTTTGCCCTCTCCGAACGTCTGGTCGTTACCCTGATATTCTTTCTCCGCTGGGGATGGCACACGGTCAGCGGGATCGAACTCTGGTTTTACTACGGCGTGGCCAAGGGAACCTTCGACCTCTACTCCGTCTGGGATCCCAGCTGGTGGATACTGAAGGTCCTGGGAGCGTTCCTGAGCGGGCCGGCTCTCCTTTATGGAACTTACCTGACCTCTTCCCTCAGTTCATCTCTCAACGCCGCTCTCTTCTGTCTCTTCGTCTCGGAACTTCACAACAAAAAGACGGGCTTTCTGGCCGGGCTGATCTATGGCTCAATGGTTCTCCCGATGTTCAACAGCGCCGGTACCGTGACCCATGATATCTTCGCGTACCCCTATCTGATTATTTCCCTCTATGGAGTTCTGATGGTCTTTAAGCGGCAAGGATGGAGCCGGCTTTTTTATGGTTTCCTCTGCCTGTTCTCTCTTTTCCTGGGAAGACATGTCGGCCCGACGATAATGGTTGGAGGGGGAACTATTATTATCTTCCTGCTCTGGCAGGGCATCCGAGCTTTTCTTAGCTCCAGACCGGTTAAAAGATACTCTGTGCTGGTAATTATACTGCTGGCGGCAGTTCCACTGGTATCGCTGGGGTACAAAGAACTTTATTATGTAAGTAAATCTATCTACTGGAGATACGTGCCCGACTACCTGGGCAGCCACTCTAAACCTCCCGGGCAGAGATTCTCGGTCAGCGGAAAGATCACCGGGGCTGATCAATCTTTTTCGACCGGGGAAATCACATTGTATTTTGATAAAGATGATCCGGATGCCATCTCCATCAAGATATCCTCTCAAGTGGCGTCCCGAATCACTCCGGATCCTTCTAATTTCTTCAAGGGTAAGACGGTAACTGCTTACGGGAAGATCGACTATACCCCCGACCCGGTCCTGCTGATTGACAATCTTGAAGATCTGCAGGTTGTCCGATATCCCTTCCGGTTAATTTATCTCACGGTTATTTTCGTCTTATATACTTTTATTATATGGCAACTGGTCCGGTTCATCTCCACCCGCGAGTTGTACCGGTGGGGGGCGGCGCTGATAACAGTCGCGGCTCTTCCGCTGCTGTTCTTTATCTATCAGAGTCTGGCGGATACAACCGGTTCGGTGACCTGGCGGGCCGAATATATAAGAAAACCGGCAACGGTGAGAGGGATAATCAAGAATACCCGGCTGACCTCGCCGGCCGGCGATCTGCTCCTTAAGTTCAAGGGGGAGCCTGATCCTCCTCTAAGCCTGGTAATCCAGAAAGCCGATCTGGCAAAGTTTCCTTATAACGCCGCTGCGTTTTTCACGGGAAAGCTTGTCAGCGCCCGAGGTCAGGTGGTATGGGGAACAAACCCGGTCTTGATTCTTTCCGGCGCTGACGATCTGAAGATCAGTGGTTTCAGTTCTCAGTTCATCCTTATCGCCGCGGCGGCCGGCTTGATCTTCTTTCTGTTCTGGCACTTGTTTTTCATAAGGAAGGGCTTTAAATATCTGTCGGTGGTCTGTTTTCTGGTAATGACTGTGGGCCTGCTGGTTCTGCTCTACCTGGAAGTCATGCCGGTATTGATGGAGAAGACTTTCAATCTGGCGTTGGGAAACAGGGGAATCAATGTCCTGAGCCAGATCAAGGCCGGTTCCGGCGATCTTCTGGCCAGTTCTCTGGGCGATTACTGGCTCCGGTTCAACTTTCTCCTCTTCTTCCTTCCGATCGGTCTCTATCTGGCTCTCAAGAAGAAAGATATGCTGGGATTGGCGTTGCTGATGGTGGCTTTTCTGGCCTCCCGGACGGCCGACCGGGGGACCCGACCCCTGACTTTCGGCTTTGCCCTGATGGGGGCGTTGGCATTTGTCAACTGGCGTTCCGCCTACAGCTGGATCCTGGCGGCCTGGATGTGCTTCATCATCGGCCTCTTCGGAGGCAAGTACTCGACGGAATACGCCGTCTTCTTCCCGGTCGCGGCGCTCTTCATCTATTATTCCATCCAATGGCCGAAAGAGGACCGGCGCTCGATCCTCAGCCTGATGACCGTGGCCGCGAGCCTCATCGGGATTGGGGCCGTTCTTATCTTCCTGCCGTTGCCGTCCCTGAGAGACAGCCTCGGCATCTTCGACCTGCCCGGTATCCCCGGAGGGCTCCTCCGGTCCGCTCCCGGTTTCGCTTATCTCTTTATGTTCTTTTCACTGGTTGTAACAGGTTTATTTATCTATCTCGGGAAGCTCTGGATTAGGGACGGGAAAAAACCGAAGTGGATCTGGGCGATCTTCTCCCTCACCGCCCTCTGGATGCTGATAGGCGCGGTCTTTGGCGGTCTGATCTTCCAGGTCAAGGAACTGGGGCAGCCGGACAATCTTAAACTCCTTGATGGGATCAGGACGCTTGAGCCGGCCCGGCAGGTGGAGGTGATTAACAAGATCCTCCCCCGGCTTAGCTTGTATATAAAAACCATTCGGAATTATTGGTCGGTCCAGGTCTGCCTTCTTGTTCCGGGATTCCTGATGATCCTCCTGGCCTTGACCAGGCCTTTGAAAGACAGGAAAGCCAGAAAGCAAAGCTCCTCTATGCTCGAGAAGGGCGCCTTTTGCCTCCTGCCTGTACTGGGTCTCCTTTTCCTCTTTCTGGGCGCCGGAAAGTTCTGGGCTAATCTCTATCTGATCGCCCCCCCCTTCTTCGGGGTTCTGATCTTTCTTCTGATCCGGTCCCGGAAGAACGGGGAGATCAGGAATCATCTCTGGGGTGTGGCGGTGGTTTGCTGGCTCTTTGCCACGATTATCCCTTCCATGAATCAGACCGCGAAGAGCACCGAAGGAGAGTATCGGATCTATAAATGGCTGAATGATCACGCGCCGGCCGGTGGGCGAATCTTTGTCCCCTGGAGTGACGGATATATGGCCGAAGCGATATCCGGTCTCGATTCGGAACTCTCCCCGGATAATATCGATTTTCAGTTTCCCCAGCTCTACTGGAAGTCGGAGGAGACCGCGGCCCGTGCCCTGGCGGCCCGAGGTCTGAATTATATTATTATCTCCTCCAAGTACTTCAAGCTCATCCGCTACAATACGCAGACCGGCCAGTTTCAGTACAGTTTCTCGCCGGACATAATCTTCCAGCCCCAGCAGATGGGCATCAACAATATAACACAGCTCAAGGAGAGCACACTCTACCGGCTTCTCGATCTTCCCAACCTCCGGAACCTGAAACATTTTCGTCTTCTTCATTATGAGCGTGACCTCTCCGTGAATGAGGCTTATATGGTCTATCAGGTGGCCCCAATAAAAAAATAAGTTTAAGCTTGTTTCTGAGTTACAAATTAGATAAAACAGCATTATTTTTCAGCGAAAAATAATGGTTGAACGTTGTTTAATCGGCAAACAACTTGCTGCTTCGGAATTTTCCCGATATCCATCCCGACAGAAATCGGGATTTGTTCAATTCTATATATCGGGACAATAAAACTATTGAATAGGCAACATTTTATAAGAATTAGGTGAACCAATCCCTATTCCCCAAATTTTAATGGCAAAGAAGATAACAGTTAAAGATATGAAGCACGATGGCCTGGTCGAGGCTGTCGCCACCACCGCCGGCTTCATGCAGAGATACCGGGGGATCTTTTTTACCCTGGGGGTGGTTCTGGTCATCATCGTCGTTATCATTGCGGCTACCTCTTATCATTCTTCCAGCATGACCAAACAGGCGGCGACTGAACTCAGCCAGGCTCGTTCGAAGGAGGCCTTGAGCGGTATCTATGAAGAGTATCCGGAATCCCCCGCCGCCCCTCTGGCCCTGATTCAGTTCGCCGCCATACTGTATGATGATGCCGAGTTCGAATCGGCCGGGGAAGCATATAAATTATTTCTGAAACGGTATCCCGGACATCCTCTGGCGTCTTTCGCGCAGATGGGGAAGGCTTATTGTTTGGAGAGCCGGGGAAAGCTGGAAGAAGCGGTGGGCGAATATGTCCGGGTGGGAGAGATCTATCCCGCGTCTTCGCTCATTCCGGAAGCCGGTATTAATAAGGGACGGTGCCAGGCCCGGCAGGGTCAGGCCGTGGAGGCGATCGAGAGCTATCGCGAAGTTATCGAACGCTTTCCCCAAAGCCTCTATGCCGGTCTAGCCCGGGAAGAAATGGTCAATTTGCTGTTTTTAAAAGCCAAAAATTAAAATAACACCGCCGACGCTAATTTACGGTTGACGGAAAACTGTGTTGCTGGTAACTTTGTGCCACTTGGAAAATAATTTAAAATAAGGAGGTCTTTGAATGAGAAGATTAATAACGGCATTACTGGTTCTCGGGATGCTTGCGGCTTTCTCGGCCACGCTGAAGGCTGAGGTACAGAATGTGCGCCTGGGTGGGGATATCCGGACCCGGATGTATTATACTAAGAATCTCTATAGTGTGGACCAGGAGGATGATCAGGACGACTTCTTCTTCCGCCAGAGAACTCGTGTCTCCGCCGAGGCTGATTTGACCGACCAGATCTGGGTGGTATCCACGGTGGAAGCCGACGGTGTCTGGGGACAGCAGGTGGTGAAGCAAGATGCCACCGGGTATACTAAGGAGAGGAATGAATGGGATGTTAATGTCGCCGAGGCTTATATTCAGCTCAGCGAGATAGTTTACAGCCGCTGGACTGCCAAGCTCGGTCGCCAGTATCTTAATTACGGCCGGGGCTTTCTGATCAGCAGCCGGGAATGGGAGTATAAGTTTGACTGCTGGAGAAATATCCTGGACTTCTTCCCTTGGACGATCGACCTCTTCTACTCCCGTCTGGTTGAGTCGGACCGGGCAGCTATGGGTGGTGGTATCGTCAAGGCGGCCGATGATGAGGATCTCTTCGGTCTTAACTTGAACTATCAGGCCGACTATTGGACGCTGGAGGGATATGTCTTCGGCAAGCGGGATCAGTTTGGAGAAGATTACGGAGACGCGAAACAGGCCCCGATCGCGGTTGGGATCAGGTTCGATGCTTCCCCGGTAGAGGCCTTCGATATCTGGGGTGAGTTCGCCTACGAGTTAGGAAAGTACCAGTCCACCACAATGGCTGAGGATGAGAGCATGAGGGCCTTCGGATTCGACCTGGGCGCGGTCTATGTCTTCGATGTTGCCTGGCAGCCGGCGATCGCCCTCTCTTACACCTATGGCTCCGGCGATAAGGGCGAAGACGCCGCCAACCCCGATCAGAAGACTTTTGATCCGCTCTTTAATTACAACTATTACGGCTACGCCTACAGCCCGAAGTTATCCAACATCGGCATCCTCAATGCCCAGCTGAGTGTTCTCCCATCTGAAGCCGTCGCTTTTATCATTGATTTTTATTACTACACTCAGTCAAAAGACCGGGCGATGCCCATGGGCAATGAAGACATGGACAACGGCGGTGTGAGCGCGAAGACCAACGGGGAGGACAAGGCACTGGGAATGGAGCTTGATGCCATCCTGGAGTATGATTACACTGAAGACGTGAGTCTCCAGCTTGTGGGAGCCTGGTTCAAACCCGGTAAAGCCTATGATCTTCCCACCAACGATGAAGATCCGGATGATGTTGTCGAAATCCGGGCGCAGGTTCTGGCCAGCTTTTAAATTATCCGTTTCGGAGAACATAAAAATAAAAAAGCCGCCCCCGCCGGCAATGGTGTGGGCGGCTTTTTTATTTGAAGGGATAGAAGTTATTGCAGTCCTGACTTATCCGGTTTAAAAAAATATTAATGATGAAATTCCGGTTCGCATATATCAAATGGCCGCTCCTGATTCTGATCGGCGGGGGATTTATCTGGGCCAAGACCTTCGGGTTCCACTATTCGGTAGGGGGGGATGAGAACACCTACTTCTATATGGCCCGACTGATGAGCGAGGGCAAGCTCTTCTACCGGGATTTTTTCTTTGCCCATCCGCCCCTCCAGTTGCTCCTTCTCTCTTCAGTCTATCTCATCTTTGGATTTCACCTGGTAGCGCTCAAGTTGACGGCCATCCTGCCGGTTCTGGCTGGCGCCATTGTTATCTACCTCTGGTTCTGGAAGAGGAGGAACGGCCTGACCGGGATCTTCTTTCTGATCATATTTCTTTTTAACTATGAACTGCTCAAGATCACCACCCATCCCTTCGGGCTCAATCTGACCGCGTTCTTCCTCCTCCTCAGCCTCTATTATTTTCTGGAAGACCGCCCGCTTCCCTGCGGAATTCTCTGGGGACTAGCCTCCGTGACGGGCCTCTACGCCCTTCCCTGGGGAGTGGTGCCGTTCGGGTATTATCTTCTTCGCCGGGATCGGCTGAGGACCACAGCGAGGTTTTTAGGTGGCTTCCTGGTGATCTTCGGAGGGGTAAACGGCATCTTCCTCATCTTATTTGGAGATAGATACCTCACCCCGGTCTTTGTCTACCACTTTCTCAAGCCCCGGGGTACCGAGCTGGTGGCTGATATCTACATCAGGGTGATCCGGAGGAATATCCTCGTATTCTTTCTTCCGTTTCTCTATTTCTGGGTTCCCTGGTCCGCGAAGCGGACCGCCGTCCTGGGGGCTGGGTTGGTTTACCTAATCTTCCTGGCGGCGCTCAATCCGCTCTTTACCCAGTATTTTATGCTTCCCCTGCCGTTTCTCTCCTGGATCGGAGCGGTCGGGTTGGCCGCGAAAATCCGGCAATTCCCGGCGCGTTGGTCACGAGTGTCCGGCCTGATCGTCGCGATACTTATCCTCGCGGTCTTCAGCGGGGATGACCTCCGCCGTTATCTGGTGCATGAGAAGGGGACCGGATTCACGACCCGGGAGCAGTGCCGGGATTTTATCCTCCGCAACTCCACTGAAGACGATCTCCTCTTCGGCCATGTTACGACCGTTCCCCTCCTGGCCCTCCTCACCGGTCGTGATATCGCTCTGGACATGGTGGATACAAATCATATGCGGTTTAAGGCCGGTCTGGCGCGGATCGAGGAGATGTTCGACAGATTAGCGGCTCAACCCCGCTTGAAGTATTTTATTATCCAGGAGAGCCGCTTCTGGCTTGACCCCCGGATTCAGGCTTTCCTCTCCCGGTATGAGCCAGTGGCTGTCTTTGAGGAACCCAGAGAGAGAATTATCTTCTTTGATTGCCGGAAAAAATGAGTGGTAAAATTTTCCCTTATTATTTATTGTGAACAAACCATCTTCAACGATCGTACTATAATTCGAGTTCCCCAATGTAAACTCAGTGAGAGCGAAGTTCTAAAAAAAACAAGAGGTCAATATGAAATATCGACATTTATTGTTATTGTTTGCTCTCTCTCCCGTTCTTTTCTCCTGCGCGACTCCACCCCCTCCCCGCTCGTACAGTGTTCAGGTTCATACCGTTGATAATCAGCAGATTAATCTCTGTAATTTTAAAGTATTCGAGAAGAACTATAACTTGGAAAGCGAGGAGTTCAGCGCCCGTTGGAGGCAGAGTCTAAAATTGGTAAGGTTGCCCTTTGAGGAGGTCGCCTCGGCCCGGAAGATCGGAAGGTTTATCACCCGCGTTAAGTTCCGGGACGGAGCCGATGACGATTTTACTGAATTTTTTGTTGATGATTACAACCTGATGGGTTGGTCGGAGCATGGCCCCGTTGAGATTAACGCTACCCTGGTGCGGGGAATAGTCTTCGTGGATGAAGACGGCCGGCCGGTGGTGGGAGGGGATTCCAGCTTTATCCCTCCGATCATACCTCTCCCTGATACCGAGGACCGGTTTGTTACTTTTGACGGCGATATCATCTCCGGTGAACTGCAGGCAACTCATTTTAAGATCCGGACTGCATATGGGACCTTGATTCTGGATCGGGACTTGATTTTGGAGATTCTGATCGACCGGGAATCGGAAGTCCTCCAGCAAATTGCCAAGCTGAAGAACGGGGATATTATCAGCGGGTTTATGGAACCGACGCAGGTTAAGATGTTGATCTCTGATGACCAGCTGGTCACTCTGAACGTGGACCAGTTAAGCCGGATCCGCTTCTCCCGTCCCGTTGTCCACGAAGAGGAAGAGGAACGATGAGTTGTATTTTTTGTGATATCCGCGAGAAGAAGGTCCCGGCGGAGATCGTTTATGAAGATGAGGATATCATGGCATTCCGGGATGCCGATCCCCGGGCGCCGGTTCATATTTTAATCATTCCGAAGAAGCATATCCTGAGCCTCTCCGAGATCGACGAAGAAGACCGGGAGTTAATCGGCCGGATCTGCCGGGTCGCCGCCCGGATCGCCCGGCAGGAATCAATCGCCCGCAGTGGCTTTCGTCTGGTCGTCAACTCCGGTCCCGATGCCGGCCAGGCAGTCGATCATCTTCACTTCCACCTTTTAGGGGGAAGAAGCATGAGCTGGCCCCCGGGTTAATATGGGTAAATTGGGGTCAAACCTTCACTAGTCACTAACGCCCCTTGATAATTTAGGTCTTAATTAGCGTGAATATAATCCGGATAGAGGTGAGGAAGAAACCGGGTTTTGAAGACCTGGAACTCCCGCGTTACATGAGTAATGGCGCGGCTGGGATGGATCTGCTGGCGGCAGTAGAAGAAGGTATCTCCCTTCAACCGGGAGAGATAAAGTTTATTCCCGCCGGGATTTATATAGCATTACCCCCTGGATATGAGGCGCAACTGAGGCCCCGCAGTGGCTTAGCCCTGAAAAACGGCTTGAGCATAGTTAACTCGCCGGGGACAGTCGACTCTGATTACCGAGGGGAGATTGGCGTGATTATGATTAATCTGGGGAAGGATCCGGTTTTGATCCATCGGGGGATGAGGATCGCCCAGATGGTCATCCAGGAAGTGGTGAGGGGGAGATGGAAGGAGGTCGGTGAACTTGATCAAACCCCCCGTGATTCCGGCGGGTTCGGCCATACCGGACAATAATGGGGTCAAACCTACACTAGTCACTACGAGTATTTGTTTTTTAATTAAATTAATAATATAATTATATATTTTATGATTAGTCTTAGTTTGACCGTATAAAAAAATAAAAATTTTAATATGTTTAGTGACTAGTGTAGGTTTGACCCCATTATTACATTTTAAAGGAGATAGTATGATGGCGGAAGCGAAGATCGGAATTATCGGCGGCAGCGGGTTATATCAGATGGATGAACTTCAAAACCCACGGGAAGAGAATATTGAGACACCTTTTGGTGAGCCATCCGATGCCTATCTGCTGGGTACCCTCAACGGCCGGGAAGTTGCCTTCCTCTCCCGCCATGGCCGAGGGCATCGATATTTTCCCAGCGAACTTAACTATCGGGCCAATATCTGGGGATTCAAAAAGCTGGGGGTGGAATGGATTATTGGCGTTAGCGCTGTCGGGAGCTTGAAAGAAGAATTGAAGCCGATGGCTATAGTTCTTCCCGATCAGTTCTTTGATCGCACCAATCAGGAACGGAAAAGCACTTTCTTCGGAGACGGAGTGGTTGCTCATATCGCTTTCGCTGACCCGATGTCAAAAATTTTAAGGGATATTATTTATCAGGCCGCAGTTGAATTGGGGGCTGTTGTTCACCTGGGAGGAGTCTATCTCAATATGGAGGGACCCGCTTTCTCCACACGGGCGGAATCAAATGTTTATCGTCAATGGGGAATGGATATTATCGGAATGACTGCCTTGTTGGAAGCCAGGTTATCCCGCGAAGCCGAGATAGCTTATCAGACCATGGCCATGGTGACCGACTACGACTGCTGGAGGCATCATGAGGGGATAGATGATGTCTCCGTTGAAACCATATTGACGAATCTGCGCAATAATATATATCTCTCTCTTCAAATCATTCAAACAGTTGTACCGAGAATTCCGGAGGAACCTGATCCGGTGTGTGCCAACGCCCTGAAGAACGCGATCATGACGGAGCCCTCGGTGATCACGCCCCAGGCCCGCCAGCGTCTGGCCCTGATAATTGGGAAATATATTTGAATTGGGCAAAGTAGTATGAAAAAATTAATCGTGGTTGCGATAATTATTGCCGGATTCTTTCCGCAGTTTTTAATGGCCCAGGAGACGGAAGCGATCAGGCAGGTGCTCCAGGATAATTATACTGTTCTCTCCATCTACCAGAAAGGTTCTTTCGCCCGTGCCGTTGTCAAGGAACCGGATGGAAAAGAAGTCAAGATCTACTTAAAGAAAGATCAGGCTGGCTGGTGGAAGATCTTCCCGGAGAAAGATAGGCCGCTTGATGTCATCAAGGAGACGGAGAAGCAGGATATCGCCGACGACATAGAGGAAGACCGCGATTAGAAATCCATCACAATCCGCCGGTCGAATCCGCCCCGTATGGCCGCTTTCTCCCGGCGCATCTTCTCTAAATCCGCCGGGGTCAGACCGACTTCCCGTCCCAGTTGATTTACTACCTCCAGAATATCGGCCAGCTCACCCGGCTCTCGTCTTTCCAGGAACTCCGCCACCTCTTCCTTAAGCTTGTCTCCCAGGAGGCGGAGATATTCGGTCCGCGAGGCTATCCGGAAGGGAGCTCTCTCTCCCCGGGCCGCGGAGACGATCTCCGGTATCTTGTCTCGAACCAGTTTTTCCATCTTTTCCTCTATACAGTATCAATTTAGGTTTAAATATCAAGGTTCTTACGAATCTTCTGTGTCCCCGAAAGATTGGGCTGGAGCCGGAGGGCTTTTGCGAAGTGCGATCGGGCTCTCTTCAGATCATTGAGATTATAGTAGCATTCAGCGATTTTCTTATGAAAGAAGGCTCGCTCTTTTTTGGGGAAGCTGTATTCCCTCAACAGCTTTCGGTAGTAGCCGATGGCGACGCGGGGCTTGGCTTGTCGGGCTAATTTCCGACAATAGATATCTCTGATCCGCTGCTGCAATTCAGAACGGAAATGACGGAAGTAGTTCCATTTCAGGTCTTCTTGGAATGCATCCTCATAATACCGGGCCGCCTCTTCATACCGGCATTGCCGCTGATAGACCTCGGCCAGGAGAAAAGTGCAGTCCAGATAGTCGGCAAAGCCGAGCAGACTGAGCAGATCGATGGAATCACCATCGCGTTTCATTAACTGATTATAGTTAAATATCGCCCGGTTGGCAGCTCCATTAAGGAGATCGTAGAAGATCAGGAGCGCCCGGGCGTAAGGATCGTCTCCTCGTTTTTCTAGAGAATCCCGGTAGGAACGGCCTCGATCACTTCTTTGGGGTTTAAAACGGAGATCATAAGCGGTCCGTTTGTCCACATCCATTAAGATACGGTACGCCTCTATCAGAATATGCATCCGGCTGGTCGCGGTTTCCGGATCGAGGTGGCTGGTGTCGGGGTGATATTTCTTGGCCAGCCTCCGGAAAGAAGCCCGGATACTCTTACGGGATGCGGAAGGACCGACATTCAGAATCCGGTAGTAATTTTTAAATGCTCTCATGAAACAAAATACCGCCGGCATAATACCATAAAATTGGGAGCAAGTAAAACTCCGGAAATTTTCTTTCCCTCAAACCATGGATATGATATATTTAAATCTCTAACAATGATAGTAATGCTCTTATTATTTCTGGTGATTTTGCTCGGATTTTCCGCCTTCTTCTCCGGATCGGAGACGGCACTCTTCTCTCTCAATCATTTGGCGGTTGAGAAGTTGAAGCACATCAAGCCGGAGCGCGGGCTTATTATCTCCCGTTTGCTCGGCAACCCCCGTCGCCTTCTGGTCTCGATCGTGGTGGGGAACATGCTGGTCAATATACTCTCTTCCACTATCGCCGAACGTGCCTCCGCCGGTATCTTCTCTTCCGGACCGCTTAGTTCCCTGGCCTGGGTTTTCTCCACTATCGTGATGACCTTTCTCATCCTGATTCTGGGCGAAGTGGCCCCGAAGATACTGGCCATCAACCGGGCCGAGAGCTTTTCCCTGGCTGTGGCGCCGGCGATCTCCATTTTGGAAAAAGTGGTGGCGCCGATCAGAACCGTGGTGCATTTTACCAGCGACCGGGTTATCTCCCTCTTCGAGAAGAAGAAACCTTCTCCGGATACACCACTGACCAGGGAAGAATTAACGACCGCTCTCCACCTGGGATCCCGGGAGGGGACCCTGAACGGGGAGGAAAAAGAAATGATCACGGAGATATTCAATCTTGGGGATAAAAGTATTCGGCAGTTGATGACCCCTCGCAATGAGATTGTTTCATTTGAGGTCGATACGCCCCTGGAAGAGATAGCCGCCGTGATCAAGGAAAAGGAATATTCCCGGATCCCGATCTATTCCGGCAAGGTGGAGAACGTGATCGGCATTTTTTATCCCAAAGATCTGGTCATGACCCTGGCCCGGAGGGTGGAACGGATTGCCCTGGGGGATTGTCTCCGCAAACCATACTTTGTCCCCGAGATCATGAAGGCCTCCCGATTGCTCAAGGAGTTTCTGGCGAGAAAGATCCACATCGCCCTGGTGGTGGATGAGTATGGGGGAATCTCAGGATTGATTACCCTGGATGACCTGATCGAGGAGATAGTGGGCGAGATCAGAGAACGGGGAGAAGCCCCTCCGGACTTCGAGATATTGAATGAGGATACCATTCAGCTCCGGGGCCGGATGGAACTGGATTATGTAAATGATGAGTTTGATCTTGACTTGACCGGAGATAAGAATGTGACCCTGGGAGGGTATCTCTGTGAAAAGCTCGGACATATTCCCCAGCCCGGTGAAACCTATCAGGAAGGGAGCCTCTGGTTTAAGGTGGTTAACTTAAAGGGGCGCCGGATCGGACAGGTTTTGATAAGCCGGAAGGGAATCGGGAAGGAGGCCGGGATTCGTCCCCTGGATAGATCATGACTATCGGAGTCTGTCTTATCATTATTGTCGGGTGTCTGCTTTTACAGGCGTTCTTCTGTGCTTCGGAGATGGCACTTGTCTCCGCCAATCGGCTTCGCGTTCGTCACCTGGCCGACTCCGGGAGTCGCCGGGCCCAGGTGATCCAGGCCTTGCTGGAAGCCCCGGAAAAATTTCTCTCCACCACCCTTGTGGGGGTCAACCTCTTCTTGGTCCTCGGTGCGACCATAGCGTCCTATCTTCTCTCCTATCGTTTTCAGCTCGAAGATCGGGGGGCATTCCTGGCCGCCGTCATTATGCTGCCGTTGATTCTGATCTTTGCCGAGATTATTCCCAAGAATCTTGTCCGCCCCCGCGCAACCCGGGTCAGCCTTCTCTTGAGCTTCCCCCTCCAGGTGTTCTATTACCTTTTCTATCCCCTGGTCCAGGTTGTCTCCTGGCTCTCCCGGCGCTTCCTGGGGCTTCTCGGAATATCCCCGGCGAAGAGCAAGCTCTTTACCTCGGTGGATGATATCCGCCTGCTGATGGAAGAAGGGAGGAAACAAGGGGTCCTGACGGAAGATGAAGAGAAGATGATTGCCCGGGTCTTCGACTTTGGCGAGACCGAAGTCTCTGAAATTATGTTGCCTCTGATCGACGTTACCGTCGCGCCCGAGGATTCAACCGTGGATAATATCCGGAGGATAATCAGCGAGAGCGGGCATACCAGGATCCCTATCTATCGGGAACGGGTGGATAAGATCATCGGCACCGTCCAGGTCACCGACCTGTTGATGACTCCGGGCAACCATAATATCGCTACCCTGATCCGGGAGCCATATATTGTTCCCGAGAGCAAGCCCCTGGATGAACTTCTGGAAGAGTTACGTAACAATGATGTAAATATGGCGATTGTGGTTGATGAGTATGGTGGAGTAGCGGGGATCGCGACCCTGGAGAACATCATCGAGGAGATCGTGGGGGAGATCCGTGACGAGTATGATTTGGATGAGGTTTCACTGTTCAGGATGAAAGGAAACGCGGCGGAGGTCTCCGGGCGGATGAGACTGGATGAACTGAACGATATTTTGAACCTTGACCTCCCGGAAGACAAAGAGGAGGAGACGATCGCCGGTTTTTTAATCGATCTGCTGGGCAAGATCCCGTCTGCCGGAGAGAAGATCAACTATGGCGATCATCTCTTTACGATCACCCAGGCAACCGATCGCCGGGTGGTCCGGTTGGAGATCACCGGCCCGGCAGTTGAAGAGAGAAGAAACAAGATTGAAAAAGGAGGTGATAGCGGAGCGGAATACTGATCAAACCTGATATGAATACATAATAGTAATGAGAAGGAGAAGGAAAATGAGAAAGACAGTATCTATGGCGGTTATCTTATGTGGCCTGGCGATCGGTTCGATCGCCGCCGCCGGGATAATCGAGAATGTTGAGATGGAGGCCGGCCTGGAAATCGGAGATTTTCATTATAGGGAGTCCCACTTTATGCGGGAAGACGGCGTCCAGGGCGGTATTTATGGATCGATCGCGGTTCTGGCCGCCCGGCCCTGGTACTTTCAGTTCTATATGTCGATGGTCGGCGGTGATGTGGAGTATGATGGGGGATACCAGGGGGGTGGTTCCCTTAAGGGAGACACATCCAATTTTATCTATAATTTTCGAGGTATTGCGGGCTTTATGATAGATGAAGATGGAGTTTGCATTATGCCTTACAGTGGTTTTGGTTATCGCTTTCTCAGTAATGACCTGAATGATTTACCAGGTCCGGGAGGTTATAAACGCGACCAAACTTATGTCTATCTGCCCCTGGGATTGGATCTTTCTCTCCCTGTTTCAAGTAACAAACAATGGAAGATCGGGTTAAAAAGTGAGTTTGACTGGATGTTCTATGGCTATAACAAAAGTGGCGATACTAAATTTACCGGGCAAAACGGCTATGGGTTTCGCTTTACCCCTTATATCCGTTATGATATTAACGATAAGATAGGGTTGAAGTTGGAGATCTTTGGTGAATATTGGAAGATCCAGAAATCCGATGTCAAGGATGGTTCTATGGAACCGGAGAACGCCAGCAACTACTACGGCTGCAAGTTCGGCTTGGTCTTTTAAACGTCAAAAATTTTTATATTAAGTTTAGAACTTAGCCCCACCTTTGGCGGGGCGACTACAAATATTGTAGTGGTCGAGCTTGCTCGACGTGGAGCAGAGCGAGCTCTGTCACTACAGTTATTTTAATTCAGCAGCAGTAACTTAGCGCCGCAGAAGATAACTTACAAATGGATTTAGAAAAGAAGATTGCGTTGGCCCGGGGAGAAAAGAAAGCCGATCTCCTCCTGAAAAACTGCCGGTTGGTCAATGTTTTCTCCGGACAGATTGAGAAGACATCGGTCGCCATTGCCGGAGAGGTCGTGGTGGGGATCGGTGATTACCGGACCAAAAAGACCATCGATCTGAAGGGAGCTTACCTGGCACCCGGTTTTATGGACGCCCATGTCCATATCGAGTCCAGCATGGTTACCGTCCCCGAATACGCCCGGGCCGTTGTCCCCCGCGGCACGACCACGGTCATCATCGATCCCCACGAGATCGCCAATGTCTTCGGGATCAACGGGATTCGTTATATGATAAATGCCAGCCACGGCTGCCCGCTCAATGTCTTTGTCATGCTCTCTTCCTGTGTGCCGGCCAGCGATCTTGAGACCTCGGGGGCTGATCTGACCAGCCGGGATCTCTCGTTTCTCTGGGGTGAGGAGCAGGTCCTGGGGCTGGCCGAGATGATGAACTACCCCGGGGTTCTGAGCCGGGATCCGGAAGTTATGGCCAAGCTTAAAGCGGCGGGGGAACGTCCGATCGACGGGCACGCACCCGGGTTGACGGGGAAGGATCTCAACGCCTATGTGGCGGCCGGGATGCGCTCCGACCACGAGTGCTCGACACTTTCTGAAGCGCGGGAAAAACTTGCTCGGGGGATGTTCATCATGCTCCGGGAAGGTACCGCGGCCAAGAACTTAAAGGCTCTGTTGCCCCTTTGCACGCCCACCGCCAACCGCCGCTGCCTCCTGGCTACAGATGATCGCCACCCCGGGGACCTTCTGACTGAGGGGCATATTGATTTTTTGATCCGGACTGCGATCGGGGAGGGGATCGATCCGGTCGACGCCGTCCGGATGGGAACGCTCAATCCGGCCCGTTACTTTGGCCTGGATCATCTGGGCGCGATTGCTCCCGGCTATCAGGCCGACCTGGTGGTATTTAATAATTTTAAGGAATTCAAGATAGAACAGGTATTTAAGGACGGGCGACTGGTAGCGAAGAACGGGAAGATGGTTATAAAAGGCTGGGAGCCGGAGCTCCCCCTGCTCCGCGGATCTATCAATGTCAACTGGGCCGGGATGGATGATCTCTCCGTCAAAGCTCAAAAGGGGAAGGCCAGGGTGATCGGTGTGGTGCCGGGTCAGCTTATCACCAGGCAGTTGATGCTATCATTGAAGTCGAATAACGGCCGGGCGGTCTCCGACATCCGACGGGACATCTTAAAGATCGCCGTGATCGAGCGGCACACGGCTTCCGGGAATGTTGGTCTGGGTTTTGTGCGGGGCTTTGGTCTGCGCTCCGGCGCCATCGCTTCCTCGGTTGCCCATGACTCACACAACATAATCATTGTCGGCACCACTGACGAAGATATGATGACCGCGGTCATTGAGATTGTTCGTCTTGGTGGGGGACAGGTTGTGGTCGATCAAGACATGATTAAAGCCGCACTCCCCCTTCCCATCGCCGGCCTTATCTCTCCCAAACCGCTCTCCGAAGTCCGCCGCGCTATTATCCGCCTGAACAAAGCCGCCCATTCACTGGGGTGTGCCCTGAAAGATCCTTTTATGACGCTCTCTTTCATGGCGCTCCCTCCTATCCCCGCGCTCAAAATAACCGATAAGGGGTTGGTGGATACCATCCGGTTCAAAATTGTTCCCCTTTTCAAGGATAACTAATATAGCAAATGAGCGCGCTCTTTCTTGCCTTGGTCTCGATTGTCGGGTTTGTACTGGCCTACTTCCTCTACGCCCGTTTTCTCCAGGAGAAGATATTTCGTCTCCGACCGGATGAGAAGATGCCCTCACGGCAGCGGGAAGACGGCATTGATTTTGTTCCCACCCGGAGAAGTATCCTGTTCAGCCATCATTTTGTCTCCATTGCCGGGCTTGGTCCGATTATGGGACCGGCCATTGGGGTGATCTGGGGATGGTTGCCGGCTTTTCTCTGGGTCTTCTTCGGGACCATATTTCTTGGCGCGGTCCATGATTTCGGATCGTTGATTATCTCTCTGCGTAATGAGGGACACCCAATCGGGGAGGTGGTGCGGGACCTGATCGGATTTCGGGCCGGAACCCTCTTCATGCTGGTTATCTTCTTCCTGCTGGCTCTGGCGATGGGGGTATTTGCCCTGCTCATCGCGGTTCTCTTTACCGATTTTCACCCGATAGCTATAATTCCGATCTTTTCGTTAATCCCGATCGCCATGATGGTTGGGTATATGATGTATAAACGGAACGTCGCCCCGTTTATCGCCACTATCATCGGTGTTATCCTCATGTTCGGAATGATTGAGGTGGGGCTTCAACATCCGATTTCTATCTATCAACGGTTTCTTCCCCGCGATGATTGGAACCGAATCGTCAAATTGCATGAGACCGGGCGCCTTAGTGATATTTCTCGGCCCGCTCCGGTCGCCGAATTTTTTAATAAAGCCGGTGATGAAGAATCCATCCGATTGATCAATCAGGCCCGTCTCCGCTCGATAGATCTCTGGATTTACCTACTCCTCATCTATGCTTTCTTCGCGTCCGTGCTTCCGGTCTGGTTTCTTCTCCAGCCCCGCGATTATCTCAACTCATTCGAACTTTATGTTGGCATGATTCTGATCTATATAGGAATCTTTATCATCCGGCCGGAAGTGGTGGCTCCTCCTCTTCATCTGGGTGTCCCGGGTGTGCCACATCTCTTCCCCTTCCTCTTTGTTATCATTGCCTGCGGGGCTATCTCCGGCTTCCATAATCTGGTGGCTTCCGGCACCACGGTCCGTCAGCTGGGCCGGATCGGTGACGCGCGATTTATCGGCTATGGCGGGATGCTGGCGGAAGGGTTGCTGGCGGTAGTGGTGATTATCACCTGTACGGCTACCTTCGGGACCCGGGCCGCTTGGTTGAGCCAATACGGAGATTTTTCCGCGATGAACAGCCTGGGGCCGAAGCTCAATATCTTCATTGAAGGTTCCGGAACCTTTATCTCCAGCCTGGGGATTCCGTACGATTTTGCCATCGGTCTTATCTCAGTTGTAGTAGTATCCTTTGCCATGACCACCCTTGACTCGGGGACCCGTCTGATGCGGTATAATATTGAGGCTTTAGGCTCGACCTTTAAGATCAAGCCTCTGAAAAACCGGTATCTCTCCAGCCTGATTGGTGTCGTCGCGATCGGATACTTTGCCTTGATGAAGATCGGCGGCCATCCGGCCGGAATGACACTCTGGGAACTCTTCGGGACCACCAATCAGCTCCTGTCCGCTTTAGGATTATTGGCGGTCAGTGTTTACCTCTTCGAGATCAGGCGAAACGTCATTCCGTATATCCTCCCGATGGGATTTATGCTGGCCGTTACCCTGACCGCTATGATCTTTAAATTGATTGAGTTCTGGGAGCACAAGGACATCCCTCTGATCATTACCGGGGCCGCTATCTTTATCCTTTCCCTCTGGCTCTTGGTGGAAGCCTTTGTCCTGTTCCGCTTGTTTCGTTCCGCCCGTAAAGAAGCGGCGAGGAAGATATAGCTATGCTTGAAACATTATATTAAGATGCTGTATAGCCGAAACGCTAATTTATTATGCACGAACAAGAGCATCTTATTATCCTGAATCTGGTTCGGGGATTGGGCTCGATCAGGATTCGAAGTCTGATGGAGCATTTCGGCTCGGCCGGAGAGATCATCAAACAGCCGACGTCCTCTCTGGAAAGGGTTGTTGGGATCGGTCCTCACCTGGCGCGGTCCATCAACCGCTGGGAGGAACTGGAGTACCGGGAAGAGTTTCGGCTGATAAAAAAATTAAATATCAATATTCTGACGGTCTTTGATCCCGGTTATCCTGAAAATCTGAAAGAGATTTACGACCCGCCGATCGTGCTTTATATACGGGGGAACCTGATCCCGGAGGATAAACCGGCCCTGGCCGTCGTTGGCTCCCGGCGCGCGTCGCATTACGGGCTGCAGACAGCGCAAAATATCTCCCATCAACTGGCCGCCCGCGGTTTTACGGTGGTGAGCGGAATGGCCCGCGGGATCGATTCCCGGGCCCATCGGGGGGCGCTGGCAGCCGGGGGCAGAACGATCGCGGTTCTCGGGAGCGGATTGGGCAATATCTATCCCCCGGAGAACGTGAGATTAGCCCGGGAAATTGCTGCCTCCGGGGCGGTAATCTCTGAATTCCCCCTTCGGGCGGTTCCGGACCGGCAGAACTTCCCCCTTAGAAACCGGGTGGTGAGCGGCCTCTCAATGGGGGTTCTGGTGGTGGAGGCGGCACAGAGAAGCGGGGCCCTGATTACGGCCCGGTTGGCCATGGATCAGGGCCGGCCGGTAATGGCGATCCCGGGGCGGATCGACAGCTTCTCCGCCCGGGGAACCAATGCCCTGATCCGGGATGGGGCCAAGATGGTGAGTGGTATTGACGATATTCTGGAAGAGTTTGAGTATCTCTTCCCCCGGACCACTCCCACCGCTCCGGACCGCCCGGTGGAGGGTCTGTTAAAAAATCTCTCTTCCGAGGAGCAACTGGTCTATAGCCTCCTCTCGGAAGAAGAGACGGGGATGGAGCGGATACTCTCGGAGACCGGGCTCTCATCACCGGTCATCTCCTCGGCCCTGATCTCCCTGGAGCTCAAGCGGTTGATCAAGCGGTTGCCGGGAAAGATATTTATCAGAAATTTAAACCGGTAGGTAGTTCTTGTGCCGACTAATTTTGAGTCATACATCGACGCCTTCATGCGGTATCTGCGGCTGGAACGGAATGCCTCCCCCCATACGCTCCGTAATTACCGGTCGGACCTCCGGCAGTTTCAGGGCTTTCTGGAGTCGCAGGAGACCGCCGGCACGATCGGAATAAAGAAGATCGATCGTCTTACCCTCCGGGGGTATATGGCATTTCTGCAACAGACCGGGATCGGCAAGCGCTCCCTCTCCCGGAAGATATCAACCCTCCGTTCCTTCTTCCGGTTTCTGCGCCGAGAAGGTGTCCTGGAGATCAACCCGGCTCGCCAGGTTTGGCTCCCACGGCAGGATAAAAAACTCCCCACTTTTCTGATTCAGGAAGAGATCAAGTCCCTCTTGGACGCCCCGGACCGGAACACGTTGCTGGGTTTGAGAGACCGGGCCATTCTGGAGACCCTCTACAGCACGGGGATGCGGGTGGGAGCTCTGGTCTCCATGAACCGGAGAGATATCGACCTGATCGGAGAGGTGGTGAAGGTGCGGGAAAAAGGAAAGAAGGAGCGCCTCTGCCTCCTCGGGAGTTACGCCCTTCGGGCGCTTCGTGATTATCTGAAACACTCTCCGGAGAAGGCGGATAGAGATCCGGTGTTTATCAACCGGTCATTGGGGCGCTTATCCGCCGAATCGGTTGCTAA
>JAVCDH010000070.1 GCA_030765805.1 Candidatus Euphemobacter frigidus | reverse complement strand
CTCGGCGATGGCTTTCTTCATGGAATCGGTCCGGGCGGCGGCGTACATGATCACCTTACCGTTGAGATTCCTCGCCGCCCGGCCGCAGGTCTGAATCAGAGACCGGGCCGAGCGGAGAAAGCCCTCCCGATCGGCATCAAGTATAGCTATCAGTGAGACCTCCGGGATATCCAGGCCCTCCCGGAGCAGATTGATCCCAATCAGGACATCGAACTCTCCCCGGCGGAGATCGCGGATGATTTCGGTGCGAGCGATGGTCTTGATATCCGAGTGGAGATACTTCACCCGCACTCCGCGCTCCTGATAATACTCGGTGAGGTTCTCGGCCATCCTCTTGGTCAGGGTCGTTACCAGGACCCGCTCACCATTCTCCACCCGCAGCCTGATCTCTCCCAGGAGATCGTCCACCTGGTTTTCAGCGCCCCGGACCTGAATTCCCGGGTCGATCAGGCCGGTGGGCCGGATAATCTGTTCCACTATGGAATCGCCGCTCCGCATCCGCTCATACGGGGCCGGAGTAGCCGAGGCATAGACGACCTGGTTGACTCGACTTTCGAACTCCTCAAAATTTAAGGGGCGATTGTCGAGGGCGGAGGGAAGGCGGAACCCGAACTCGACCAGGGTCTTCTTCCGGGATCGATCACCTCGATACATTCCTCCAATCTGGGGGACGGTGATGTGGCTTTCATCGATAAAGAGGAGTAAATCATCCGGGAAATAATCAAGCAGCGTGGCGGGCGGCTCACCACGCCTCCGATTATCGAGGTGTCGGGAGTAGTTCTCAATCCCGTTGCAGAACCCGGCTTCCTCCAGCATCTCAAGATCGTAGTTGGTCCGGAGCTCCAGCCGCTGAGCTTCAAGTAATTTACCGTGCTCCTTGAGAAACAACAGTCTCGACTTCAGTTCATCCCGGATGGACCCGATCGCGCGTTTCAGGTTAGCTCCCGAGGTGACATAATGGCTCCCCGGAAACACAACCGCCCGATCACACGGGCGAGCGTCCCCTCTCCGCAAAGGATCTACCCAGCTAAGCCGCTCGATCTCATCCCCCCAGAACTCCACCCTCAGTACCTGGTCGGCTTGATAGACCGGGAAGATCTCAACCACATCCCCTCTGACCCGGAAGGTGCCCCGGTGGAGATCGAGATCGTTTCGCTCGTAATATATCTGGATCAAATCCCGCAATAGGCGCCGGCGGGGGTATTCCAGGCCGATGTGAAGATTGATAACCTGATCGTGATACTCCCCGGGAGATCCCAGGCCATAGATACAGGAGACACTGGCGACGATGATGACATCCCGCCGGGTCCAGAGCGAGTAGGTGGCGGCGTGACGCATCCGGTCGATCTGTTCATTGATGTTGGAGTCCTTTTCTATGTAGCTGTCGGTAGCGGGGATGTAGGCTTCGGGCTGATAGTAATCATAATAACTGACAAAATACTCCACCGCGTTATCCGGGAAAAGCTCCGTAAACTCGCCGTAAAGCTGAGCGGCCAGGGTCTTGTTGGGCGCGATTACCAGGGTGGGGCGATTAAGCGCGGCAATAACATTGGCCATGGTGAAGGTCTTCCCCGAGCCAGTGACTCCCAGCAGGACCTGGTGCTTTCTTCCTTCATTAAGCCCTCGAACCAACTCCCGGATGGCCTTAGGTTGATCTCCCCGGGGAAGAAAATCAGTAACCAGCTTGAATCGGTTTGATCCGGAGTTCATAAAAGCGGTTACTTTCCAGATTCAGAATTGCCACGGGCGAAGGGAAAATACTCCCGGATGAGCTTTTGATACTCATCCGACTTCCGGAGGGCGGCCAGATCCGGGTCCTTCTCCATCCATTCCAGATCATCGTAACCCAGATCGAGCGCCTTCTTCAGGGCCGCCAGGGCATTCTCTTCCCGGTTGAGCAGGGCGCAACTACAGCCCAGGTTGTAAAAGACGGATGAGTCGCCGGGTTTCAGGCGGACCAGTCTTTCATCCAATCGCAACCCCTTCTCCACCCATCCTTTTTTAGTGTAAGCCTCCGCCAAAGGGAGGAGAGCATCGACGAAATCAGAATCATCCCGGATGAGGTCCTCAAAAAATTTTATCTGAAAGTCCAGGTCTTTTTGCATATCTCTCTATACAAAAAAATGGTAGATTAGAACCATTATCAAGACAACAATGATAATGATTCCCCCAAATAAAAGTCTCCGGCGCCGGACCAGATCGCTTTTAAACTTATACTGAGCAATCGTTTGAAAACTCCCGGCACCTAAATAACTGGCAAACTTTCGCCGTTTATCCGCCTCCCCGGCGACCACCCCCGTCTTTACTTTCTTCCCGATCGGAGACTGAGCGGCGATAAGCCTCTTTTCCTTGCGGAGAATTCGCTCCAGGTGCCTGATCTCCCGCGAGACCATCCTGATCTCTTTGTTAAGGCCCGTAATCCGCGAGTGCAAATATCTTTTTCGAAATAACATGATATATTATTTAATCAGCTGCATCAGCCGAATCAGGGCGGCAACCAGCACCGCCAGCAACGCGGCCGGAAGAAAGAAGATCAACCCTCGCCGGAATAGCTCACCGGACCGGGTGGGCAAGATCTCCGTCCTTCCCCCCTCCGGGGTTCGTGGTTCCTCTTTCTCGTCCAAGCCGCGGGTGCTTAAAGCGTCGATCTTGCCCCGGGCCACTGTAACCTCTCTCTTCGCTTTCGCGACCACGGCCAGCGCCTGGGCCAGTTCAGCCTTCAGGTTCTCCTCCTGCCAGGTCTCTTCGCGAATCTCCCGGACCTCGGCAATTATGGTGTCAAACTCTTTTCTGGTCATCTGGACCAGGGAATGTTTGCGCTGCAGATCACTCTCCTCCCGGTCCAGTACGGCGATGGACAGCTCCAGATCGGTCAGTACTTCTCTTTTAATAGAATCAAGTTCTTTCCGCTGGCGCCTCAGTTCCTCCAGTTCCGCCTTCTGCCCCTGGAGTTCTTCCTGTTTCTTCTTTAAGAAAGCTATCCGCTCGGTTGTCCGGTCGACCATCTGGGTCAGGTTGACAACCGACCCGTCGACCGCCGATTCTTTTCGCGTCTTTTTCTTCTCGCCTTGCTCTTTTTTTTCGTTCATCTTCCCCCCTTTTGGACTTCTATCTTCATTTAATTTTTTACTTCTGTAATAATTCGGTCAGGTGAAGAAATAGTAATAATTAAAAAAACGGCAGTCAAGGCTTCTCTTCTTCCGTCTCTTCTTCCCGGTAATCCGGCCGGTGAAAAAAGAGTGGAATTCGATTTTTCGGTAGAGTAGATTATCGGTTCCCATGAATCACGATGTTAAGACTATCTGCCGACATTTCGGCATCTGCGGCGGGTGCCGCTTCCAGGACCTGGATTATTCCCTCCAGCTCCGGAAGAAGGAAGGACAATGCCGGGAACTTCTCCGGGATTCTAAGATCAAGGCCGACCTGAAGACGATAATCCCCGCCCCACGCTTATCTTACTACCGCAATAAGATGGAGTTCACGTTTTCCCAGGACCGGGAAGAGTTGGTCTGCGGCCTTTACCGCAGAGATTCCAAGCGGGGGGTCTTTCAGTTGCGCGAGTGCCGGATTTTTTCGGAAGATGCTCCTCTCATAATGGAGGCCATAACAGAGTTCGCCCGGAAGAGCGCTCTTCTGGCATATCATCCCTATCGTCACCGGGGGTTCTGGCGGAATCTGATTATCCGAGAGGGAAAATTTACCGATCAGATCATGGTCAATCTGGTCACGACTTCCCAGGAGGAGATCGATGAAGATAGCCTGGCGGAATTGATCGGAGGACTCCCGACACGTAAAAAGATCGTCTCCCTGATCCGAACCATCAACAACAGTCACTCCAATGCCGTAATCCCGGAACACTTCTCCGTCATCAGGGGAGAGGCATTTCTGGAGGAGAGGATCGACGGCATCAACTTTCGGATCTTTCCTTTCTCATTCTTTCAGGTTAATCCGTCTATCCTATCAACGTTCTATTATGAACTGAAGGGAATACTGGACCCAGCAGGGAATGAAAAAATCCTGGACGTCTTCTGCGGGATCGGGATGATCGGACTGGTCCTCTCCCGCCGGGCCGCTTCCATCACCGGGATTGAGCTGGATGAGGCGACGGTGGAGAACGCCCGGATAAACGCGGGAATGAACCGGGTCCACAATTTAGAATTCCTGCCGGGGAAGGCGGCGAGTGTGCTCCTGGAGCATCGCCATAACTGGCACCAGCGATTCCATCTGGCGATACTCAATCCCCCCCGCTCCGGCATCAGCAAGAAGGTCATCAAGCGGATCATTGAGATCGATCCCGAACGGATCATCTACTCTTCCTGCAACCCCGGAACCTTCTTTACCCAGGCCCGGATGCTGCTCGATAATTACCGACTGGTTTCCGTCCAGCCGTTCGACTTCTTCCCCCACACCCCGCATATGGAACTGCTGGCGTTATTTGAACAGAGATAAATTAGCTGATCAGCCATCCCGCAAATCTTGCTAAAATATAATAAGACTAATAATGATTGGATATCTGGATATCTCCTTCTATTCACGCGATACGGTCGTGGTGGCCCGGGAACTGCTCGGGAAGTTCCTGGTCAGGGAAGTAGACGGAGAGCTGCTGATGGGGCGGATTATAGAGACCGAAGCCTATACCGGCCCCGGAGATCCCGCCTCTCATGCCTGCCGGGGGCCGACACCTCGAAGTCGGATCATGTTCGGCCCTCCGGGAAGAGCTTATGTTTATTTCTGCTACGGCGCACACCATCTCCTGAACGTTGTGACCGAGCAGGAAGGGACGGCCGGGGCGGTCCTCCTCCGAGCTTTGGAGCCGTTCCGGGGAATCGACCGGATGATGAGAAACCGGGGCCGGGAGACGAAGAAGGGTCTTCTGGACGGTCCCGGGAAATTAACCAGGGCAATGGAGATCACCCTGGCCCTGAACGGATGGGACCTGAAGAAAGGGAGAATACTTTACATTACCAAAGGGAAACAACGGACCGGGGAACAAATCTCTGCTTCCCCCCGAATCGGGATCAAAGAAGGGACCGATAAGTTGTGGCGGTTCCGGTTAAGAACTTAGCCCTCACTTCGTTCGGGCAACTATCATCATTTTTTTGACCCCGATAAATCGGGGCAGACACGATTAACAAGAATTACAAGATTTTAGGAAGTAAACGCTTTAACGTTCAACCAGCCATTTTTTTATCTATCCTGTTAATCCTGTCTAATAACTTTTTTATTAGCCCTCCAGGATCGGGATCATATCGGTCAGCCTGGTTATCTGGTAATCGGGAACCTTGATCTTCGACTCGGGGTCGAACCGGGCAACCTCGATCTCCTTCTCGATCGTCTCGATCAGCTCCGGGCTGTCTTCTTCGACTCTCTTGACCAGAAAGGTCGTCATCCCGGCCAGGTTTCCCATCATGATATCGGTTAACCGGTCGCCCACCATGGCCGTCTCCTCCGGCCGCAGATCAAGCTGTTCAAGAACTATATTGGCGATCCGGGGGTTCGGCTTCTCCAGCTTGAGCCGGAGGGAGTCGTTCCAGTCAAAGAACCCTTGGGGCTGAGGCACCCCGGGTTTCTGGTGAAATGCTTCCATCACAACAGCCTTGGTGGTAAAGGTCGCGACGGCGAATTTAATTCCTTTCGAGGTGAGGTACTTGAATATCTTCACCGCGTCGGGGAACAGACCCGCTTTCCCCGCCTTGATATAGGCCACCCGCTCCCTCTCGTCAACGATGCCCTTAACTTTCTGAAACTCATCCATGCTGGTCTTGAGACCGATGCTCTCAAGTCTTTCAATAAATCCCTTACCGGTATAATAGGAGATCATGTATTCGTCTTCCTTCCCCTCCGGAACCTTCCCTCCGCATTCTTCAACTACTTTGAGGAAGACATCACGCCAATAAATCTTCGGATCCGGGTATATTTTGGCGATTGTATTGTCATTGTCAAAGACCACCCCTTTGAGATCTAAGCCCATTTCAAACCTCCTTTTCAGTTTCGTTTTTCATATTCCTGTAAACAAAGAGCGACTACGGATGCAAACATTCTACCACCCTTCCCGCTGTTGGTTAAATATAAATTTTGACGATCTTTTAAAAAAGTTGCCACTTCTTTTTCCGATCATTATAGTATAATACTTTTCTTTATCTAACTTGATAAAGAAGCGGAAAAAAACTGGAGCAATGTAATGGCCAAGATAGTTGATGTGTCGTTTCCCGGATAAGCTGGTGAGCGCTATTATTAGATCCATGCACCTGTGCGCTGTGGAAAAGCACATCACCAACAGCCCTGAGTTCGAGATCCGGGCGTCACGCGAAGAATAGTTATACCTCACTTGATAAATACATAACATTAAAACCAAGGTGAATCCACTTGCCACTATCTACTGGGACCTATCGCCGGAACTGATCCAGCTCGGCCCGATCACCATCCGCTGGTACGGGGTACTCTTCGCGCTCGCGTTCTTTATTGGGTATTATATCATCCGGTGGATATTCCGTCGGGAGAAGAAACCCGAAGGCGACCCGGGAACGCTCCTGCTCTATATCCTGGGAGGCACCTTGATCGGCGCTCGGCTCGGTCATTGCTTCTTCTATGAGCCCGAGTATTTTCTGAGCCGGCCGGTGGAGATTATTAAGATCTGGCAGGGCGGCTTGGCCAGTCACGGCGCCGCGCTCGGGATCCTGGCCGCTCTCTACTTCTATACCCGGAAACGCCCGGGACAACCATTTTTATGGCTGCTCGACCGGCTGGTAATCCCGACCGCCCTGGGAGGGGCTCTGATCAGGTTGGGCAACCTCTTCAACTCGGAGATTATCGGTACGCCGTGCCGGCTGCCCTGGGCTTTCGTCTTCCCGAGAATGACCGGAGGTGATCTCCTCCCACGCCATCCGGTGATGCTCTATGAAGGCGTCGCTTATGGGGTGATCTTTATTCTCCTCCTGGTCATCTACCGGAGACAGGGAAGCCGGATCCCGCGGGGCGAACTGAGCGGGCTCTTCTTCGTCACCGTTTTTTCCGCGCGTTTCATCATTGAGTACTTAAAGACCCGGCAAGCCGCTTATCAACTTCCGATCCCGCTCAACGTCGGACAGCTTCTCAGCATCCCGGCAATCATGTTGGGGGTGCTCCTACTGATCTGGAGCCTTACCCGGGAAAGAACCAGCGGCACAAAAGAGATAAAATGAGCGATTCCACTCTCCGGGCAGATTATCATTCACCGGATCGCCGGATCGGCCGGCCGGCCCGAAGCGCTCCGACTCTGGTCTTCTATCTGAAATTACTGAAGATCATCTACCGGGGCGCCCGGGCCGGACGGCGGGGGAATTATACCGGCTTGCGATGGATCCAAGATAGCCGGGAGGTTCTTTCCGCGCTGGAATCGGTCGGTATTCAGGTAACTTTAGAGAATACCGGTTCCTTCATCAATCTCCCATCTACCTGCGTCTTCGTGGGCAACCACATGAGTGTTCTGGAGACTTTCCTGCTTCCCGGTCTGATCCGGCCCTATCGGAAGATCACGTTTGTCATCAAGCGGACCCTCATCACCTACCCGGTCTTTAAAGATATTATGGTCAGCTGTCGTCCGATTGTCGTAGCCCGGGAAAATCCCCGGCAGGACCTGGAGACCGTGCTTCGGGAAGGGGAGAAACGGTTGAAGGCTTCCACCTCGGTCATTATCTTCCCCCAGACGACCCGCAGCGTCTCGTTTGACCCCGCGCAGTTCAACTCCCTGGGAGTCAAGCTGGCCCGGCGGGCCGGGGTGCCGATCATCCCAATCGCCCTCAAGACCGATGCCTGGGGAAACGGCAGGCTGCTGAAAGACTTCGGCCGGATCTCTCCGGGGATGCCGGTCTATTTCTCTTTCGGGGAACCGATAACCGTTACCGGCAACGGAAGAGCGGCGCAGGAATCAACCATTCAATTTATCTCGGGGAAATTGAGAGAATGGAAAGCACCGGTGAGCTTGTGACCGTCTCTCACCCGAACAGCTGATTATTCTCCGGGGAGTCCACCGATCCCTGACGAAAGATTACCGCAATTGGTTATTGCGGACGCTCATTCCCCTCTGTATCAGCCGGAGGAGGAGCCTCCTTCACTTCTGTTCCGGCCGACTCTTCCCCGGACGGGACGGCCGGGGGGGATTCCGGCGTCTCGAGACCGACTGCTTCAACCTCCTTGGCCAGGGAACCCATCTGCCGGGAGGAGAGGAAGGCAAGAACCAGCGAGAAGATCATAAAACAGATCGCCAGGACGGTCGTGGATTTGGTCATGATATCGCCGGCCCGGGCCCCAAATATGGTCTGTCCTCCTCCTCCTGATCCAAATATCCCCGCCAGGCCACCACCCTTTCCGGATTGAAGCAATACAACGACGATCAAAGCAATACATATAACTACATACAGAACTATTAAAACAGTAAACAACATCGGTTCAATCTCCTTAATTAGAACTTAGCTTCGCAACTTATTTGAACCGCAAAGACGCAGAGAACGCAAAGTAAAAGAAAAAAACAATTTAGCAAGCTAATCACTATAGTTATTGGTTCTTTCTTGTTATTAATATTAAGACGAGTTTAATAGACATACTTTTATATTTCTCTGCGCTCCCGCCGATGGCGGGTAAACTTTGCGCTTGCCCGCTGAAAGCGGGTCTTTGCGGTTCAATCATCTTTCTCCCAACTTTGTGGTTAGATTGTAGTTTGCAGTTTATTGGAAATTTCGAAAAGAGTATCACATAATACTGTAGCGGGCAATCTTTACGAACGAGTCCGCCTTCAGACTGGCGCCGCCGATCAGGAAGCCGTCAATGTCTTCCTCGGCAATCAAGACCCGGGCGTTATCCGGCTTGACGCTCCCCCCATAGAGTATCCGCAGGTTAGCGGCGATTGAAGCGTCATAATGCTCCGCAAAGAGCTCCCTGATGAAATGGTGAGTCTCCCCGGCCATCTGAGGGGAGGCGGTTCGACCGGTACCGATCGCCCAGATCGGCTCATAGGCGACGACAATTCGGGAGATCAATTCCGCCCCGATCCCACGGATATCCGCACCCAGTTGCTTGCGTAAAAATTCCTTGGTTACCTTCTGCTCCCGCTTCTCCAGCGACTCACCTACGCAGAGGATCGGGGTAAGGGCTGAACTGATGGCCGCGTTCAGCTTCTTATTAACAACGTCATCTGTATCGCCGAAATATGCCCGTCTCTCCGAATGGCCGACAATGACATAGCTGCACCCCGCCTCCTTGAGCATCGGTCCGGAGACCGCCCCCGTGAAGGCACCGGAATCCTCCCAGAACAGGTCCTGTGCCCCAAGGGCGATAGAACTCCCCGAAAGCTCCTCGGCGACCGGAACCAGGTCGATGAATGGAGGACAGACCAGAAGATCGGCTCCGGTAAAACCGGCCAGGTCCCGTTTCAACTCCCCGGCCAGCTCCACTGCCTCGCGGATTGTCTTGTGCAGTTTCCAGTTTCCGGCAATCAACGGTTTTCTCATTGCTCTATCACTCCATTATTCTATTGCTTACCGTTCATAAAATTGCAAAACAGTAAACTCAAACTTCAGTCAAAGCCGCGATCCCGGGCAATACCTTTCCTTCCAAGAACTCCAGCGAAGCCCCGCCCCCGGTTGAGATATGAGTAATCCGATCGGCCAGGCCGCTTTGGTTGACCGCGGCCACGGAATCTCCCCCACCGATTATCGAGACGGCGGAGGATTCGGCCAGGGATCGCGCTATCGCCAGCGTCCCGGCGGCAAAAGGCTTCATCTCAAAAACTCCCATCGGACCGTTCCAGACGACGGTCCCGGCTTTCTTAATCTTTTCACTATAAAACCGGCAGGTCTCAGGGCCAATATCCATACCCATCCAGCCATCCTCAATCCCATCCCCGGGAACCACCTTGACCTCGGCGTCTTCAGCGAACCGGTCCGCCTCAATATGGTCGACCGGCAGAAGGACCTCAACCCCCCGGGAGGCCGCCTTCTCAAGTATCTCCCTGACCAGCTCGGCGACATCGATGGTATTGCCTTTCTTGTCCTCGATCAACTTCTCGACCTTGGAGGCCCCGACCGGAATTCCGATCGCTTTCATAAAAGTATAAGCCATGGCCCCGCCGATCAGGATCGAATCGACGTTGCCGACCAGATTCTCGATTACCTTGATCTTGTCAGAGACCTTCGCCCCGCCGAGAATCGTGATGAAGGGACGCTTGGGATCCTCGAGCGCCCGGCCCAGGTATTCAATCTCTTTCTGGAGGAGGAAGCCGGCCGCGCATTGTTTAATAAAGGCAGTCACTCCCACCATTGATGCGTGGGCCCGGTGGGCGGTACCGAAGGCGTCATCGATGTAGACATCGGCCAGAGAAGCAAGCTGCCGGGCAAATTGGTTATCTCCTTCCTTCTCCCCGGGATAAAACCGGAGATTCTCCAGGAGAATAACCTCTCCGTCTTTCATCTTCTCCACCGCCTCTTCAACTTCAGGGCCGATACAGTCATCGAGAAAGCCAACATTTTGATGGAGAAGCTCGGAGAGCCGGAGCGCCACCGGCGCGAGACTATAGGCAAGATCTTTCTTCCCTTTCGGACGCCCGAGATGAGAAATCAAGATCGCGCGGCCACCATGCTCGATCACGTACCGGATGGTGGGGAGAGCGGCCTTTATCCTGGTGTCATCGGTAACCCGCCTGGCGGAATCAAGCGGGACATTAAAATCGACCCGGATCAAAACCCTCTTCCCCGCCAGTTTAAGATCCTTTATGCCCAGTTTCGCCATCCAATTATCCCTTAAACCGAATAATTAAGAAACCGTTCCGGTGATTATGCCATCAACCGGAGTAGATCAACACACCGGTTGGAGTAACCCCATTCATTATCATACCAGGAAAGGACCTTTACCATCCGCCCACCTATAACCATTGTGGCAAGAGAATCGAAGATGGAAGAAGCAGGATCGCCTACTATATCTCGGGAGACAATCGGGTCTCTCTCATAGACCAGAATCCCCTTCATCGCTCCCTCGGCGGCCCGCTCCATGGCGCTGTTGATCTCTTCTTTAGTGACTTCCTTCTCCAGCTCAACAGTCAGATCGACGAGCGAGCCGTCCGGGGTAGGAACCCGGATCGCGCACCCGTCCAGTTTCCCCGCCAGCTCGGGCATGACTTTCTCGGCCGCCTTGGCAGCGCCGGTGGTGGTGGGAATGATATTCACGGCCGCCGCGCGCGCGCGGCGGAGGTCCGAATGAGGAAGATCCAGTATACTCTGGTCGTTGGTATAGGAGTGTATCGTCGTCATCAACCCCCGCTTGATCCCGAAGGTGTCGTTCAGGACCTTGGCGATCGGAGCCAGGCAGTTGGTGGTACAGCTCGCGTTGGAGATAAACCGTATCTCCGGGGTTAGTTGATCGTCGTTGACACCCATTACGATCAGTTTAACTTCATTATCGGGATCATTCTTGGGGGGAACCGTTAAGAGAACTTTCTTAGCGCCGGCCCCGATATGTTTCTTCAGATCGGAGACATTTCTGAAGACTCCGGTCGCTTCAACCACGATATCCACTTCCTCTTCCTTCCAGGGGAGCTCGGCCGGATCTTTGATCGAACAGACTTTCGTCTCTTGGCCGTTAACTATCAGGCTTTCCTCCCGGACCTCTATCGTCCCCGGGAACTTTCCATGGACTGAGTCATACTTAAGAAGATGGGCCAGTGTCGAGGCATCGGTCAGGTCGTTGATTACGACCACCTCGATGCCTTCATCTTGTGAGATAATCCTGAAGATCTGGCGACCGATCCGCCCGAACCCGTTAATGCCGATCTTTATTGTCATGGTCTCCTCCTGAGATTGTTGCTTGCTTTTTTTATTGCATTATGAATATGGGCGAATTCTACTATGCCAAAAGACCCAGTCAAGGATTTTAACCCTGATTGGTTTATCCCATGACTAAAGATAGTCTCAGACAACAACATTGCTCAAGACCGTCCCTACTCCCGTATGCGCTTTACCAATTCCAGGGGGATGGTCCAGCGGTGGAGGGGGCTGATGAGATAGAGACCGTCAACCTCTTCTTTGATCTTGTCGATCAATTCGGAGGCTATCTCCAGACCAATCCGGCTCTGGTCGGTCCGAACCTGACTGGCCGCGAGCCGCTCCCGGATCGCGAGGGGAATGGTTATTCCCGGGACCTCATTCTCCATGAACTCCGCGTTCCGGTCCGAGATAAGCGGGTAGATTCCGATAAATATCTTGATGTCAATCCCGGAGCAGGCCGCCATGACCTCACGAACCAGTGCAGGGGTAAAGACCGGCTGAGTCAGGGCGAAACGGGCGCCGCTGTCAACCTTCTTGCGAAGTTTCAAGACTTCCGCCTTCAAATTGGGAGCGTTGGCGTTGAAGGCGACCCCGATCGAGAGATCGGTCGGACGAGCAATGGCCCTCCCCGAGAGCATGTGTCCGCGGTTGAGCTGGTCTATCAATCCTACCAGGTGGATACTGTTGATATTGAATATCCCTCGGTTGCCGGGCTGATCACCCTTTCCGACTGGATCCCCGGTCACCGCCAGGATGGCTTCTATCCCCACAACCTGGGCCCCCAGCAGGATGGACTGCAGCCCCAGAACATTATGATCCCGGGTGGTGAGATGGGGTATCACCTGGATCCCGGCCCGCCGTCGGACTACCGCCGCGGCGCATATGGAACTGACCTTTAAAGAAGCCAGAGGATTGTCCGCCATCGAGATCGCGTCACCGCCGGCATTCTTAACCTCCAGTGCGCCCTGAATCACTCTCTCCAGATCGGGGGACGCGGGGGGATCGATCTCGACGATGATCGGCAGACGGTCCCGCCGCAGGGATGAGAGAAAGCCGCCTTCCCCGGAGATATCTTCCGGAGGACGAGCGGAGACTCGGGGATGGGGTGAAGGGCGGAGAAGAATCGGTTCATCCGCGATTCGGTCAAGGGCCCGACGAAGCGCCTTGATGTGACGGGGAGTGGTCCCGCAGCATCCCCCGACCAGACGGACGCCGAGAGAGAGAAGCTCCAGACACTTCCGAGAAAAATACTCCGGTCCGGCCGGGTAGAGAATACGCCCCTGAACCATCTGGGGTATACCGGCATTCGGAAACGCCGAAAGCAACGCCCCCTCCACCCTGGCGGCACCTTTCAAGACCTCCCGGACCGAGGAAAAACCACCCCCGCAGTTGCTCCCGAAGATAAACGCTCCGGCCGAAAGCGCCTGGCGGCAATATTTCTCCGCGGTCCGGCCGAATATGCAGAGACCCCGGTTGGAGTGAGCCATCTGGGCGATGATGGGGAGATTGGTGACCTCCCGGGCGGCACGAAGGGCGACAGCGAGGTTCTCCCACTCTTCAAAGGTCTCAAGAAGAATAACATCCACCCCTCCTTCGGAGAGCGCCGCGATCTGTTCGGAGTAAGCATCGAAGAGCTCATCCTCGGTGTGAGAATAACCCGCACCGTCCTCCCGGAGGGAGAACGGAATCGCTCCGACCGATCCCGCCACAAAGATGTTATCTCCGGCGGCTTCCCGGGCCAGGGTGGCGGCCGCCCGGTTGATCTTTTTCACCTGACGCTCATACCCGGCCGCGATCAGCCGGAACCGGTTGGCTCCAAAAGTATTGGTCTCGATCAGATCGGCACCGGCGGTAATGTATTCTTCGTGAACCGCCCTGATCACTGCCGGCTCTGTGAGGCAGAGCGCCTCAAAACTCTGCTGGGGACGAATCCCCTTGGAGAGGAGCAACGTCCCCATGGCCCCGTCCCCGACCAGGACGCGTTCTTGAACTGTCTCGATAAAAGTCACCGTCTTAGCTTTCTTTCGATCCTTTAATCCTCCAGAATAACATAGTCGGAGCGGGCCATCTCATCGTCAAGTTCGCTCTCCAGCACCTTGAACTCTTCCAGCAGGCCGGTGTAAGGATAGAGGAGCACCTTCCGCTCCGCCGGCCCTCCCAACGCAAAGACCAGGTGAACGGCATCGGGCCGGAGGGGGAAGAGAGCCACAAAGACATTTCCCCCTTTAAAATGATTCCCTTTAAATAGATGTGAGTTATTCTCCGAGGATTGGAAATAAGCCCGGTTCGAACTCCCCAGCAGTTCTCTATCCTGATCATAATAGCGGAGGCTCCACCCCACAGCGGGGATCCATTGCTGTCGGAGGAGGCTGAAAGTAACCTCCAGTACCTCCTCGCCCTCAATCCGGCCGGGTGCCGGATTGGGGATGGTTCTGATCCGGAGGATATCAACGGTCTCTCTTCCCTGAACAGAGGGAACCAATACGAGGAACACAGCTATAAAAGCAGATAGATACCTGATCAATTTTTTCATGATCTTCTCCGTTTCGGTGACGTTGACAACTTACCGACTTGCTCCATATTATAAACTACCGGTCCGGAATTTCAATATTTAACCAGGTATTCGATCCGGGCCTTCGCCACTCCGCTTCTCAACAACCCGAGTTTCCGGGCAGCCGAGTACGAGAGGTCGACTTCCCTCCTGGGGTGAGGCTGGAGTGGCCTCACTACTCGCCCATCCCGATCGACCTGATACGGCCCCCGGTCGGTGATCCGCACAATCACACTGCTATTGTTATCGAGATTGGTTATCCGGAGCCATCCTCCCAGCGGCCTGGCACAATGGGCGGCGGTCAAATCGAGCATATTATAGAGTTGCCCGGATGCCGCCCGGCGGCCGTGGAAATTGCCCCCGTACCAGGAAACCCGGCTCTCCTTCATCCCCTCCACTCGAAACCTTGGTAAGATGAGGCTCACCCCAAATCCAACCAGAAGGAGGACTATAAATAGACCTACCGAGTAATGGGCTCTGTCGCGTTGCTCCGCCATCTTCATCATCTTCCGGCAAAGAGAGCCTCAACTTTCTCCCGGTAGAGGTGGTAAGTCTTTTCGCAGATCCCGGGGCCGTCGGTCCAGAGATACCGGTAGTCGGTCTGGGTCTTCTGCCAGAGACTGGAGAAGAAGGTCCCGTATGATCTCGACGGCGAGACAAATATAATCAATACCGCCAGGATTACTATATTAATAAGGTAGATCAGAGGAAATGAAAAGATTCGGCCGGTCGCCCAGATATCGGGCTGCCCCTGGATAAGCACAAATAAGGTAAAAGTAAAGTGAAACGCCCAGGTAAATCCGAGCAGAAAACTCAGGATACGGGCCGCGAGCGGGGGTAATGAAAAAAAAAGGATCAGAATCCCGTATAGCGCGATCGCCAGCGCGCTGTAGAGAGGAAAGAAATACGGGGCCAGAAAGATCAAAAAATTAGATTTCGAGGTTCGGACCTCGCCGCCCGTCGATGCCGCTTTAAACCCCTTGACCCGACCACCGAACAGCCACACCCACAAGATATGGGTCAGTTCATGGCCAAAGATATAGGTCCTGATCGGCTGCTGAAAGATCGCCAACAGTAAAAGATAACTCAATAAACCGACGGAGAACCAGATCTCAATCTTCAGCACGGGAAAAATATCCCGGGCAAAGACCACAGTGGCGGCAACACAGGCCGGGATCAGAAGCACACCAAGTATTAATTTGCTTGTCCTGATCAAAATCATCCGTTATATCTTGCTAAAATACTACTCCAGACTGACTCCTTTCCGGACGAAGGTCGGGATATCCATATCCTCCCCCTCAAAGAGTGTGGGATCGGTATTCACAAACATCCCCCGGGCCAATCTCTTGAAGTTAATCTCCGTCTGTTTGGCGGGAGGGCGATCGGCCGTCAGAGTGACCGGGATAGCTTGACCGGCAGCATTCTCCCCTTCTTCCGGGACCCCGGCGGCCATAATCCGAACCATAATCTTCTCCCCCTTTTCCTTAGACTTATCAATGGTATAGAGGAGGTCAACGTCCTCGCTCAGCACCCCGGAGACCGCTCCAATCGCCTGCTCTAACCGTCGGAAGGAGATCGATCCGCCGGTCTCAAGCTGGAGCAAGACCCCTTTTATCATACCCAACTCGGTGGCGTTGAGTGAGAGCGCCGAGAGCGCCCCCTTTACCGCTGTAATCAGGTGGTTCGGTCCGGCCGCCTCCCGGATACCCATAACCGTCTCACCGGGAGAAGAGAATATGCTCTCCAATAAAGCATAATCTCCTCCCCGCTGCGGGGGCGCGGTCAGATAGGAGATCATACACTCTACCGCTTCTTTTAAGATGCGATCACAATGGCGGAAAACTTCTTCGTGGGGGGTGTCGTCTTCAATCCTCCCTACCAGGCGATCCAGGGAAAAACAAGCCAGACCCACCGGGCCCTTCTCGATCTCCTCCCGGGCCTTTTGAAAGAGCAGGTTCTTCTTCTTCCCTTCAAATTTAAACGGGTGAGTAACAAAGGCTATGGTGAAGATCTTCAACTCACGGGCACAATTACAGAGCGCGGGGATAACACCGCTCCCCACTCCACCGCCCAGCCCGCCGACAATCAGCAAAGCTCGGCAATCGGCTAATTTACTCTTGATCTTAGCTTCGCTCTCCCGGAACGCCTTCTCAACCTTGCCGGTATCTCTCCGCAATCCCCGGCTCCTTACTGTCTTCTCACCGATAATTATCTTATGAACAAGTGAGGAGCAAATCAAGGACTGCACATCCGAATCCACCCCTACAACCTCGACCCGCTGTTGATATTCCGACTGAATTGATCCGGCGATGCGAATTCCCCAACTACCGACACCCCAGAGCGCGATCTTCTGCTTCACTCCCTCCGTTTGAGCCGACTTATTCATCTAAAACTCCTTTATTAAAATTTTCCCCTGCAAAAATTTTATGTTAGAAATACCGGTCAAGCCAACGCTTAATCCCATTAAATAATACCCCCGGAACCCTATCCCCGGTACCGCGGGAACGATCGGTCGAAGAACGACGCAGAAATCCATACTTTACCAGACCGACCGCGGTGGAATAGATCGGGCTATCGATAATCTCCCGCAAACCGGAGACTCCAAACGGGGTTCCAATCCGGACCGGCAGGCCGGTAATCTGTCCGGCCAGGGCAGCGATATCCTTCTGTAAGGAGCCCCCCCCGGTCAGAACCAACCCCGAACCGATACTCTGAAAATGCCCCTCTTCCTCCAGATCACGTCGAAGAAGGTGAAACAGCTCGGTCAATCTCAACTCTATGATCCGGTCGAGTTTCTTCCGAGAAAGACCGGTCGCGGGACGAACCAGAGCATCCAGAATCGCCAGTTCATCATCACCTGTTACCCGGTCGGACAACGCCGAGCCATATTTCTTTTTAAGCTCTTCCGCCTGACGAAGCAGAAGCTTCATCCCCAGGCTGATATCATTGGTAAGATGGTCCCCTCCCACGCCCAGAACCCTGGTATGCCGAATAATTTCATCCCGGAAATAAACATAATCAGTGGTTCCGCCACCGATATCGACCAGCACCACACCGGATTGCTGCTCCTCTTTTCGGACCACCGCCAGGCTGGACGCCAACTGCTGGAGAACAAATTCTTCCACCTCGAAGCCGGCCTGGGTAATGCAGTTAACAAGATTTCGGCGCGCCGCGACTTCTCCACTCACCAGGTGAACCTGAGCTTCCAGCCTGACTCCTTCCATCCCTTCGGGATCGGCTATTCCTTTTCGATCATCGACTGAGAATTCCTGCGGGATGACATGGAGAACCTCCCGATCGCGGGGGAGTGGAACCGCCTGAGCGGCGTCAATCGCACGGAACATATCTTTTCGGGTCACCCCGATCGATGGGTTGGCCACCGGCAAGACCGCCCGGCTGTTGAAGCTCTGGATATGGCTTCCTGTAATCCCCGCGATAACGGAAGTAACTTCAAACTCACAGATGTTCTCCGCCTGGGAGACCGCTTTTTCTATCGAGGCCACTGCCTCGGTAATATTAATTACCTCTCCTTTCCGTAAACCCCGCGATGGATAAGTCCCCACCCCCAGAATACGAATGTCCCCGTTCTCTTCGCGTTCGGCCACCAGCGCGCAGATCTTGGTCGTTCCCACGTCAAGGCCGGTTATTATGTCTCGCTTTTGGGTCACTTAATAAATTCATTTATCAAAGGCGACCGGGATTTTGGAGTAGCGGAGATCAACCCCCCGGGCCCGGGCGACTTCGGGGCCCAGTTTATCGAGTACCATCTTCAATCTTCCCAACTGTACACCGTAATCATCCCGACCCAGTGTAATCTCCAGATCTCCCTCTGTCCGCATTTCAATCAAATCCGAAGAGAAGAGACGGATCTCAGCGATAGTAACCAGTGACCCGATATCCTGCTCTTCCAGTTCGCGAAGAAGGCGAAGGCAGGCTTCCCTCTTGTCAGCGGGGAAGAGAGACCCTCCCTTCACCCGAAGACCCCGGATAACCGGAAGTTTTGTTTCCGGCGCCCTCTTCCGCGGACCGAGTATCACGCCCCAATCATCGATGGTATAAAGGTGCCCGAACTGCACCCGGGCACGGGGCTCCCTCTCCACAATTTCGACCCCGATTACATCCGGGAAGATCCGTTCCACCCGCGCGTCCCGAATATTAACATCCCGGAGCAGACACTCCCGCGCGGAGGCGGGATTCAAGGCAAAGATGTTCCTCCCGGTCTCGACCCCGGAGATCTCGATTACTTCTTCCGGAGAGTAAGCGTGATTGTTCCTTACCCGGATCTCCCTGACGATAAATGTCTCGGAATGGTAAAAGATCCACCAGAGCCCCCCCGCCAGGACGGCCAGGACCAGCAGGGGTAAAACCAGCTTCCATACTCCAGCGCCTCTCTTCGAACGGGCGGAAGAGGGCGGGGCGACTTTCTTCCGGCGCCGTTTGACTTTCGCGCTCATCTTCCTACGGGAACGGGGTGGACTAACCTTGCTGCTCAATATCAGCCATTTCATGGCACTCCTCCATGGTTACGGTAGTTGCCCCGGGTCAAGGCCAGATCAAGTAATCTCAAGCATAAAGCCGGGAAATCGATCCCGATCGACCGGGCCGCCTGGGGCAAAAGGCTGGTAGCGGTGAAACCGGGGATGGAGTTAACCTCCAGGAGATAGGGTATCCCATCATCTCCCAGAATAATATCAGCCCGGGAATAAGCGTAACAACCCAAAACGCGATGAGCCGTCAATCCCACTTCCTGTACCTTCCGGCCAACGGATGACGGTAAGGGGGCTGGAACCTTAAAAGACGACTTCCCTTTGACATACTTGGCTTCATAATCAAAGAACTGATTCCAGGGTATAATCTCAATCACCGGAAGGGGCTCCCGGTCGAGAACACCGACCGTCAACTCCTTCCCCGGGATATATTTGCCGACCAGGATCGTCCGGTCATAGCGCCGGGCGGCGGTGCAAGCCTCCGCGAACTGCCGGCGGGTCCGGACCACGCTCAAACCGATACTGGACCCTTCCCGGACCGGCTTGACCACTACCGGAAGGGAAAAGGGCGGTAACCGGCAGACATCTCCGGGTCCGAAGACCCGGAAAGGAGGAACTGTCAACCCCGCCGCTTCGAAGATCCGCCGGGAGGCGGCCTTATCCATGGCCAGCCGGCTGGCCTCAATCCCCGATCCGGTATACGGTATATCCATCTCCTCCAGCAATTCCTGGACCTGGCCGTCTTCACCGAACCGCCCGTGGAGGGCGATGAACGCCACGTCGATGGGGTGTTCCCGGATCCCGGCCCTGATCTCCTCATTCTCCCCGATCTCGATCACCGTGATCCCGTGCTTACGGAGGGCGCGGGAGATAGCTTTGCCCGATTTAAGTGAGATCGCCCGCTCCGCGGAAGGTCCGCCCAGCAGAACTCCAACCGTGCCGTATTTTTTCGGGTTTATCATTTGAAGTGACTAAAGTGACTAAAGTTAATTTTACCGAATTACTAAGTATTTATTGGGTGCTCCGCCAGTTCACCGGCCAGTCGGCCAATGTCTCCGGCCCCCATGATCACCACCGCGTCACCCTCCTCCACCTCCCGCTCCAGGCCGGCGCGGATGGAGGACTGCTCCAGGTAAAGCGGACCATCCCGCCCCAGCTCTTTAAACGCTTCCATCAGAAGAGCGGAACTGACGCCCGGCAGGGGCCGCTCAAAAGCGGGGTAGAGATCGGTCACAATAATCCGGTCGGCCGCCAGTAAGGCCTCGGCCAGCTCCCGGGAAAAGTGACGCGTCCTTGTATAACGATGTGGTTGAAAGACACACCACAGCCGGCGGGGACAGGCGGAGCGGACCGCCTTGAGCGCGGCCGTCACCTCAACCGGATGATGAGCGTAATCTTCTACGATCATCACCGGGCCGGCCGACCTGATCTCCAGCCTCCGCCGAACACCCCGGTAACTGCTTAAAGCCCGCGTGATGTCGGGGAAGGGAACTCCCAGCGAAAGTGAGAGAGCGATCGCTCCCAGGCAGTTCTCCACATTGCAGACCCCGAGCTGAGAGAGGGTGACCTCTCCCAGCTCACTGCCGTCTCGTTCGACACCAAACCGGCTCCCGATCCCTTCCGCCCGGACCCGGATTCCCCGGACCCGGGCGGACGGATGCAAACCGTAGGTCACCACCTTTCGGGGATATTCTATCAGAAGATCAATATCCCGGGTATCCGCTTTAATAACCAGTATCCCATCCGGCGAGAGGCGTCTCGTGAACCGCCGGAATGTTTCGATCAGCTTTTCCCAATCTGGATAGTAATCAACATGGTCAAGGTCAAGTCCGGTAATCACTTCCCGGGCCGGGTTCAGCCTTTCCAGAGAGCCATCACTCTCGTCCGCCTCAGCGACCAGCCATGTACCGTCGGACCAGCCGTCATCCTCTTCCAGGCCGATCACTTCTCCGCCCAGGGCCAGCCCCGGCTGGAGCCCGGCCTTAACCAGGATCCAGGCAATCATAGCCGCGGTGGAGGTCTTCCCGTGACTACCGGCCACCGCGATCCCCTTCTTCAACCGCATCAGACCGGCAAGAAGTTCCGACCGGTGGATGATCGGGATCCCGCCCTCCCGGGCCGCGGATAATTCCGGATTATCCGGGCGAACGGCGGAAGAATAGACTACCAGGTCGGCCGAGCCGAGATTATCCCTTCGATGGACCCGGGCAACGCGGGCGCCGAGCTTGGTGAGCCGCTCGATAACCTGATTCCTCCCCAGGTCGGATCCGGTTACTCCGCAACCAAGCGTCAACATAATCCGGGCCAGGGGACTCATCCCGGCTCCCCCGATCCCGACAAAGTGGATGGTCTCTATTCCCGACCGTCCCAATACCGTTATCATCTCATCCGGTTTCATGCTTCTCCTCGATCACTTCCTGGAAAATATCAAGCATCCTGCCCGCCCCCCCGGAGATGTACAGGGTCCCGGCGGCACGCGACATCCGCTCCCGTTCTTCCCGGTCCTCCTTAAGCCGGAGTACGCTCTCGACCAGAAGTGAAGTACTCACCTCATCCTGCTCATAGACCAGGGCCGCGCCGGCCCCCTGAAAGTATCGGGCGTTGGCTCGTTGGTGCGCGTCGGTCGCCCACGGATACGGGATCAAGATCGACGGTAGACGCCAATACGCGATCTCGCTCAAGGTGGCGCCCCCCGCCCTCCCGACTACCAGGTCAGCCAGGCTGTACGCCCATCCAATTGTCTCCAGGGCGTCGAATACGGCGGCCGGTACCCCGGCCTTCCGATAGGCACGTTCCAAAACCCCGACATCCTCCCGTCCGGCGCAATGAATGAATTGCAGGTTATCCGCCTCATCCCGAAAGTCTTGGATCGTCTCCACCGCCAGCCGGTTGACCGCCCGCGCCCCCCGACTCCCACCCAGGACCAGGATGGTAAACCGGCCTTCCTCCAAACCCCAACCGGAGGCGGTGCTCTCCGGGGCCTCAGCCCGGACCGCGCGGCGGATGGGAAATCCCGTCCGGATCGGGTCCGGACCACCCCCTTCCCTCACCGGGAGGGGGAAACTTCCGATCACCCGGGAAGCGAAACGGGATAAAAAACGGTTGGCGCGCCCCAGCACCGCGTTCTGTTCATGAAGAACGATAGGTATCTTCAGCCGCCGGGCAGCCAGAACCGTCGGGACCGAGACATACCCCCCCAGGCCCACCACCAGATCAGGACAAGCGGCGGCCAGTTCCGACCGACCGCGCCGATACCCCCGGTAGTTCCGGATGAGCCCGGCGGGGATCGACCACCATCTCCTGAAAGAGAAACTCGCCGCGGAGATTCGAACCTGCCGGACCACATCCGGAGCGGCCCGGCCGTCGGTCAGAAAGATAACCGGAGAATCATCTCCCCGGGCCCGCAGCTCCTCCAGAAGAGCAAGAGCGGGAGCGAGATGACCCCCGGTTCCTCCTCCCGCGAATGCCAGCTTCATTACTTCAACTCCTTTTTCTCCGGGCTAAAGATATAGTCCGGGGCACGCCGCCGGCTATAGCGGCACTCTCTCTCCTGGTAGGTGGCGATATTGACCAGGATACCCACCGCCAGAAAACTGACGATGAGATTCGAACCTCCGTAACTGACGAAGGGGAACGGCAATCCCTTGGTCGGCAAAATACCCGCCGAGACACCCATGTTAATCATGGCCTGGAGGACCAGCATCGCGGTAATCCCCTGGGCCAGGAGACTCCCGAAAAGATCATCGGCTCTCCGGGCAATCGCGAAACCGACGATCAGCAGACCAACGATCAGAATGATCACCAGGCCGGTACCGGCAAAACCAAGCTCCTCTCCCAGAATGGAGAAGATAAAATCAGTGGTGGCGGCGGGGAGATAAAAGAGCTTCTGGCGGCTCTCCCCCAGGCCTAAGCCCGTCGGCCCTCCCGAGCCGAGCGCGATCAAGGATTGAATGATCTGGAACCCTATCCCCCTGGGATCGGCCCAGGGATTGATAAAGGCCAGAATTCTCCTCTTGCGATATCCGACCCGCGTAATTAGAAGCGTCAGCGCAGGCAAAGCCGTTAAACAGAGTAGCCCCAGATGGGCCAATCGCGCGCCTCCCAGATAGAGCATCAAAATCCCGATAACCACGAGGATGAGGGCGGACCCCAGGTCCGGCTGGATGACTATCAGCCCGGAGAGGCCCCCGATTACCAACAGGGGGGGGAGGAAGCCCGAGAAAAACCGATCGATCGTCTTCTGGCGACGGGAGAGAAGATCGGCCAGATAAACGATCACCAGGTATTTTACCAGTTCCGACGGTTGAAAGCCAAACCCGCCCAATCTCAACCAACGCCGGGCCCCTCCTCCGCTCCGTCCTAACCCGGGGATAAAAACGGCAACCAGAAGGATCACCCCCAGAATGAGCATCAAACGACTCTTCTTCTGAAGCCAGTGATAGTCCGTCCGGGCGGTGAGAAAAAAAAGAACTATCCCGGCTCCCAGCCAGAGCAGCTGGCGTTTTAAAAAAAAATAGCTGTCACCATATTTATCCAAAGCATAGATAGTACTGCTGCTGTAAATCATCATCAGCCCAACCCCGAGGAGGACTGCAACCAGGAAGATAAGAATCGTCTTTAGATAATTGATCTGCATGGCTATATTCCTGCTTCGGAATTTCAATAAAACTATTGAATAGGCAACATCTTATAGGAATTGGGTGAACCAATCCCTATTCCCGAATCCCTATTCCCCAAATTTGCCCCGCCCGGGGCTAATTTATTTAAGGTATCCGCAGTTGCTGGCCGATTGAGAGCCGATCGGGCTCTGAGATTCCGTTGGCCTCCTGGATTGCCTGAACGCTGACGTGATACCGACGGCTGATCGCCCAGAGCGTATCCCCCTTACTGACCGTATGGATCCGAGTTTGCGGTACCGGCGAAGAAGGCTCAGCCGGAGCTAACGCGACCGGGGGCTTCTCCCCCTCCAGCGGATTTTTTGGTTTCTTCTCCTCTAAAATGCCTTCTTCGATCAGGGCCTCCTCGGTCTCAACCGCCGCCGGAGCCTTCTTCTCAATCAAAGCTGATTCAACCCGGGTCGGTTCCTTCGTCTGATCCGGGGTAGTATGGCAACCCCCGATGAAACTCCAGATCAATACCGAAACCAGAGACCCCAGGCCGGCGTACAGGATCATCTTAGGTTTATTCATATTTCAGCCTCCTGGTAATAGTTGGTTATTCACCAAGTATTTGAAAATCTCCCCTCTTTCCTGATAACTCTTAAACATATCAAAACTGGCGCAACCGGGAGAGAGGAGAACAACATCTCCTGGTTCCGCGCTCCGCAAGGCTATGGGGACGGCCTCTTCCAGGCCGGAGACCGTCTGGAAGGGAACCTCGCCTTCCACCACCTCCCGCAACTTCTCCCGGCTCTCCCCCATCAAGAGCGCCAGTTTAACCGAACCCCGAAGAAGCGGCTTCAAGGGAGAAAAGTCCAGACCCTTGTCGCTCCCTCCGGCCAGCCAGATAATCGGCCGCTCAAATGACCCCAGGGCCGCCGCTACCGCCCCGGGATTGGTAGCTTTAGAGTCATTATAAAACCGAACTCCTAAGGGGGAGGCAACATACTCCAACCGGTGAGGGAGCCCGGCAAAAGAACGAATTGCCTCCCCGATTACCTTCTCCCCTACCCCCTTGATCAAGGCGATGGTGGCGGCTGCCATCACATTCTCCAGATTATGACGGCCGGGAAGGGCGATCTCGTTCATTCCGCATATTCTCTCCCGCCGTCCGGGGAGGTTCGTCCAGATGGCCTCACCTTCGCTCCGGACCATCCCGGCCTTCCCTCCCCAGATTATCTTCTCCACTGCCGGCGGTACCGCCGACTCCAGCAAGAGCCGGAGGCTATCCGGCATCACGGCCCGGTCGCCCTCTCCCTGGTTCTCGAAAAGACGCAACTTCGCCGCCCGGTAAGCCGCCATCACCCGGTACCGGTCCAAGTGATCGGGAGTGAGATTCAAGAGAGCCGCGATTGACGGACGAAACGTCTCGATCCCATCCAGTTGAAATGAACTGACCTCGACCACAATCAGCGAATTCTCTTCTCCCTCCAGGACTACCCGAGAAAGGGGGTAGCCGATATTCCCCCCCGTTACGCAGGGCATTCCACCACGCCGGAAGATATCAGAGAGCAGACTGACTGTGGTGGTCTTCCCATTGGTTCCGGTAACAGCGATCAAAGGCCGATTCAGCAATCGAGCGGCCAGCTCAATCTCAGCCAGAACCGGGATCTCTTCTTCCCGAGCCCTCCGGATTACCCGATGTGACCACGGAATACCGGGACTCAGGACCAACATTTCAAAGAAATCCCCGTTCCTTTCTCCCTCCCTCCCCAGTGATACCACCGCCCCCTTTCTCCGCAGCTGCCCGGCCCGGTTTCTCAATTCGGAGGTATCGTCGTCATCAAGAACGGTAACCACCGCTCCTTCTCTCAGCAACAGTTCGGCCGCCGCCTCTCCGCTCACGCCCAGCCCCAGAACTACAACTTTTTTCCCTGATAAATGCATGAGCATCGATAAATCAATCCTCTATCTTATCTCATCTTCAGCGCTCCCAGGCCGATCAACGCGGAGATGACCGCACAGATCCAGAACCGGACGGTTATCTTGGTCTCCGGGATATGTTTCATCTCAAAATGGTGATGGAGAGGCGCCATCTTAAAAACGCGGCGTCCCCTTAATTTAAAAGACAAGACCTGAAGAATAACCGAGATCGCCTCAACAACAAAAACTCCGCCGATCAGGATCAGGAAAAGCTCTTTCTTTATTAAGACCGCCACCGTTCCGATCGCTCCCCCGCAGGCCAGAGCCCCGGTGTCCCCCATGAAGACTTGAGCCGGATAGGCGTTGAACCAGAGAAAGCCCAGACCGGCCCCTCCCAGAGCGGCACAGAAGACAGTCAACTCACCCGCCCCGGGGATATATAGTATCTGGAGGTACTTGGCAAACTGGGCATGGCCACTGACATATGCCAGAGCGGCGAAAGCCAACGCGGCGATGGAGAGACAGCCAATCGCCAGACCATCAAGGCCGTCGGTCAGGTTAACCGCGTTGGTACTGCCGACCAGAACCAGGATCGTGAACAGTACGGAAAAAATCCCGATATCATGCAGAACATACTTATAAAATGGTATCCGAAGATGCCCGGCATACGAACCGGTCTCCGGGTGGTAAAGTAGATAGAGACCGATCCCTAACCCCAGAATAACCTGACCGGCCAGTTTGACCTTTCCCGAAAGCCCCCTCTTCCCGAACCCCCGGAGTTTGATCCAGTCGTCGATAAAACCGATCACTCCCAGCCATAAGGAAGAGATAATGATCACCTGGACCTGGAGTGTTGCTAAGCGGGCCCAGAAGAGAGTGGCCAGCATTACCGCCAGAAGAATAATCAGCCCCCCCATAGTGGGCGTGCCTTCTTTTCCCTTGTGACGTTCATGAAGGTCCTCATAATACTTCCCGCTCCGGATGTGCTCTCCTACCTTGAGGGATTTTAGTTTGGCGATAATCGGTTTGCCGAAGATCACCGTGATTAAAAACGCCATTACCGCCGCGCAGCCGGCCCGGAAGGTAATGTATTTAAAGATGTTGAATCCGAACCAGACTTCCCGGAGCGGATAAAAGATGTAATAGAACATGAGGAATCCTTTTTAAATAACTTTATTCATACGTCGTTGATCCTTTCAATCTCTCCACGATCTCCTCCATCTTCATCACCCGGGAGCCCTTGATAAGGACGCTGTCTCCCGGTTGAAGAATACCCCGAAGCAACTCCGCCACCGTTTGAGAGTCGTCGACGGCGAATATTCTCCGGTCGGGGAACCCTTTCTCTTCCGCGGCCCGGGCGGAATATCGCGACCAGGGACCAAGAAAAATCAGATAATCCAGCGCCGACTCACCCAGTTCCTCTCCCCAGGCCTGATGTTCGGCCCGGGAGAACTCTCCCAGCTCATGCATGTCTCCGCTGACCATGACTCTCCGCCCTTTGACCTTCATCATCAGCCAGCTATCCAGGGCGGCTCTCATCGAGGCCGGATTCGCGTTATAGGCGTCATCAATCAGCAACACTCCCTCGATCACCACCTCTTCCATGCGTTGGGACGGGAGATCGGCCTTCGATATCGCCTCCTTCATCCGGGCCGGGGAGATATGCAGGTGATCGGCCACCCCCAGAGCGGCCAGCAGGTTATAAACATTATATCGTCCCGGCAGCGGTGAATGAATCGTCATCCTTTCATCCGCCAGGTTTAGGTCAAATTTCACACCATCCGGTAGATAGCTTAAGTTGCTGGCCCGGACCTGCGCGGATGGGTCAAAGCCGAACCCGATCACCGGCCCTGGGGCACTCCGAGCCATAGCTCTAACCCGGTGATCATCGATATTTAAAAATGCCGTTTTTTCTCCCTCCAGTGACTTGAACAGTTCGGCCTTCTCCCGGGCAATCTTTTCCAGGCTCCCGAGGTTACCGATATGGGCCGGTCCCACATTGGTAACCACCGCGATCCGGGGACGACAGATCTCTCCCAGTTCTCCGATTTCACCGGGCCGGTTCATTCCTACTTCGAAGACCACCGCCTGATGGTTCCTCTCGATCCGGAGAACGGTCAGAGAGACCCCGATCAGGTTATTATAGCTGGCCGGGGCGGTGAGCGTCTTCATATCCGCGTCCAGCAACCGACCAATCAAATTCTTGGTTGTGGTCTTTCCGTTGCTGCCGGTTACGGCCACCGCCAAGATATCAAAGAGTGCGCGGTAGCCCCGGGCCAAGCCGGCCAGGGCCTGGAGGGTATCTTCCACTCTGATCAGGGCCTTCCCGGCATACCGGGTATCGATCTCCGGGACCGGGTGATCCAGGATTACTCCGGCCGCGCCTTTACTTAACGCGGCGGCGGCAAAATCATGCCCATCGAACCTCTCCCCCCGTAGAGCCAGAAACAATTCTCCCGGTCTCACCCTCCGACTGTCAGTGCTGATTCCCGCGACCCGGGCGGACGGATCCCCTTTCAGTAAACTCCCCCCGGTCCAGTCCGTAATCGTCTGTAGTTCCTGGGACTCCATAGCTCCAATCAATCAACCAACACCCACCATCCTTTCCACTCCCATAATCTTCGCCATAACATCCCGGGCCACCTCACGGTCATTGAAGGGGATAATCCGATCCCGGAAGATCTGCTTCTGCTCGTGACCTTTTCCCGCGATCAATACTACATCCCCGGCCTGAGCCGCCCGGCAGGCCGATTCAATCGCCTGACGGCGATCAATCACCACCCGTACTTTCTTGAAGGCGCGAGGAAAGCCCGAGAGGATATCATCAATGATCTTTTCCGGTTCTTCCGAACGCGAATTATCGGAGGTAATGATAACTTCATCGGCCCATCGCGCGGCAACCGCGCCCATCAACGGCCGCTTCGCGACATCCCGATCTCCACCGCAGCCGAAGGCAACAATCAGCCGGTGATGATACAATTCCCTCATAGCCCGGAGAACATTCTCCAGGCCGTCAGGGGTATGGGCATAGTCGACGAAGAGGGCAAACTCCTGCCCGACGTCAACCGGCTCCAACCGGCCGCTGATCCCCGGACTCTTCTCAATGGCAGTCAGGATGGCTTCCATCCGGAGTCCCTCGCTCAACCCGAGAGCCACGACCGCCAGGGCATTGTAGATATTATATCTTCCCGGCAGAACAATCCGGCCGTGGTATGATCTCCCGCGGAAGTTCACCATAAAAGAAGAGCCGGACTGTTCCAGCTGGATTTCGGAGGCAGAGAGGTCCGCCCGGGGGGAGAGTCCGTAGGTGATGATCGGTATCTTGATCCTGCCCCTGACACGCTGGCTTAAAGGATCGTCGTCATTAATGATCACCGTTTTGTTTTCACGACGATCTCTTCTTCGATTAAGGCTCTCCAGGAAGCTCATCTTTACGGCCCGGTACTCTTCAATGGTCCGGTGGTAATCCAGGTGCTCCCGGGAAAGATTGGTAAAGATGGCGGTCGCGAACTCAATCCCGGCCACGCGTTGCTGGGCAATAGCATGGGATGAGACCTCCATAATAACGTGGGTACAACCCATTCTCTTCATATCCGCCAGAAGCTCCGGCAGCCGGGGCGGGCCGGGGGTGGTCAGGTCCGACGGCAACTGCCTTTCTCCGATCCCATAATAGATCGTTCCTATCAGACCGGTTGAGAGGCCGGCGTCTTCAAAGACGGACCGGGCCAGGATGGCTACGGTCGTCTTGCCGTTGGTACCGGTCACCCCGATCATCTTCATCTTCTCGGCGGGATGATGGAAGAAGCTGTGGGAGAGGGAGGCCAATGCCCGGCGCGGGTCGGCCACTTTAATCTGAGCCAGATTGGTGTTTACAGCGGAAGTAAAATCCCCCAGAACAATCCCCACCGCCCCCCGGTCCTTCGCCTGGGAGATAAAATTGGTCCCGTTATATTGTTCTCCCGGTATGGCAACAAAGAGATTGCCGGGCTGGATCAGGCGCGAATCAGCGGCAATACCCGTGATCTCAACCGCTGTCTTCCCCTGAACCGAGATCGGGCAAAGTTCTTCGATCATCCGGTTTAATTTCATGATCGTTTTATCTCCTCGGGCGCCTCCAGGTCGAGATATCTGATTATCCGCTCAGCAACCTCCTTGAAGACCGGTGCCGAGACCACCCCTCCATAATAATAAGGATGGGGTTCATCTACGACTACCAGGATAGCCACCCGGGGATGGGCGGCAGGGAAGAGGCCCATAAACAGAGCGTAATAGAGAGAATGAGAGTACCCTCCCCCGGGATCGAGCTTCTGAGCGGTTCCGGTCTTGCCGGCAACCTGAAAACCGGGAATAAACGCCCGGCGACCGGTCCCGCCGGCCATAACAACTTTTCGCAGTATCTCCAGCATCTTTCGGGCGGTATCTTCCGAGACCACCCGGCCTTTTTCTTTCCGCAAATACCGGTAGATAACCTCGCCCGACGGGCTCTCAATCCGATCAAGGATCCGGGGTTGGAGAAGAACCCCGCCATTTCCCAATGCGGAGAAGGCGGTTAAGAGACCGAGGGGAGTGGTTGAGACCTCATGTCCCATCGTTATGCTTCTCAAAGAGAGCTTGCTCCAGGAACGGGGCTCATGGAGACAGCCAGAAGCCTCTCCCGGCAACTCAATCCCGGTTCGTCTTCCGATCCCGAAATTACGCAGGAAACGATACAGCTCTCCCCGCCCTAGAATCATCCCGACCTTGGCCATCCCGATATTGCTGGACTTTTGCAGGATCTCATCAAAACGCAATACACCGTGAGGATGGCTGTCCCGAAGTAATCTCCCCCCGATTTGAAATGAGCCGTCTTCACAGTAGAACTCAGTGTCAGAAGCTACCAGCCCCGCCTCCAGCGCCGCCGCCGCGGGGAATACTTTAAATGTGGATCCGGGCTCAAGCTGGTCGGCGACCACCCGGTTGCGGCGTTCTTCAGCCTCAGATTGAGTGTAGCGATTGGGGTCATAAGTCGGCCGGTTGGCCAGGGCCAGGATCCGGCCGGTCGATGGCTCCATCACTACCAGTGAGGCCCCCTTCGCCTCATACTCCTTAAAGACCTTGTCGAGTTCTTCCTCCGCTATCGCCTGGATGACTTCATCGATGGTTAAGAAGAGATTGCAGCCGTCAATCGGGGCGACGTTGTTGGAACGGAACCAGGAGATCTCGCGCTGCTTACTGTCTTTCTCCGTGACCAGCCAGCCGGGATGGCCCCGGAGCTGGCGGTCGAACTTCCACTCCATCCCCTCCAGGCCGTTCCCGTCCGGATCGGTAAACCCCAGGACCTGGCTGAGCAGACTTCCCTTCGGGTAAACCCGTTTCATCTCCTGTTTTAAAGCCAATCCCGGAAGATCAAGTTGTTTGATCTCCCGGACAGCGGTGGCGCTCAAGTGCCGTTTGAGCCAGACGAACCAACCCGATCCGGTCAATCTTTCACGCAATTCTGTTTCATCAACTTCGATTACGGGCGCTAGCGCTGTGGCGATATCGGCGATCCGATCGGCCGGGATCTCCCGGGGAACGCAATAAAGCGAGAAGCTGGGGATACTGGCGGCGAGAATATTCCCCCGGCAATCGAGGATCCCTCCTCGCTGGGGTGGAATATAATTCGTGCTCTGATGCTGATTACGAGCGGAGAGACGGTAATTCGAGTGCTGAAGGCACTGAAGAGAGAAGAGTCTGGTCAAGATGATGGCGGAAAAGCAGATAAAAACGCTGAAAACAAGCCATGATCTATTATTATACGTTCTTCCTAACATCAATTTTAAAGAGAGAGACTCAGCGGGCTATACTCAAGATAACAAGATCCCGGGGTGGACGCCCGTGAACGATCTCTTTGACCGGAGCCCTCTCCTGCTGCCGGATACGAACGATCTGGTCTGAATATGGATCGACCAGGGCAATCTGGAACTCCTCAAGCCTTCGAATTATTACCTCCGGTGTCTGCAGATTGGCCAACCGGCTCTGGAGGGAAAGGCTGCGGCCCCGGAGGTAACTCAATTTATTCTCAAACGATTTTAGAGAATTACTGGCTTCCATGACGTGAGAATAGAGCCAGAGGTAGGTCATGCTCAGCCCGAACCCGACTGCCAGAAGTATCCAGCAACCTTTCATGAAAGAGAGAGTAGACTTCCGGCTCCTCTCCTCCCTGCGGTAATGACTATTCATAACTACCTCCTCAGCTATTTATTGCTTCTCCGCCGCCCGGAGGCGCGCGGAACGTGCCCGGCGGTTGAGGTGAACCTCTGCGATACTCGCGCGAACCGGCTTCTTGGTTAAAAGTTGCAGATGCCCAATCTCCCGGGCCTGACGCCTGAACTCATGTTTTACGATTCGGTCTTCCAGGGAATGGAACGCGATAACACAGATCCGGCCCCCGGGCTTGAGAAAAGATAGAGCCTGGGGAAGCGCCGTTTTCAAAGCTTCCAGTTCTTCGTTCAGATAAATCCTCAAAGCCTGAAAGGTTCGGGTGGCCGGATGGATTCTCCCCCGTCCCGGCACGGCGGCGGTTATGATCCGCGCCAGGCGTCCGGTTCTCATAATCGGACGGGACGATCGTTCTTCAACGATGCGACGGCTGATCCGGCCGGCAAAGCGTTCCTCCCCGTACTCTCTGATAATCCATTCCAGTTCTTTCCTGCTCAGTCGATTTACCAGATCCGCCGCGGTCCGCTTCTCCCGGTTATCCATTCTCATATCCAGGGGACCGTCCAGCTGAAAACTGAAACCGCGTTCAGCGACCCCAAGCTGAGAGGAGCATACCCCCAGATCAAAGAGGACACCGTCCAGACTCTTGATCTCTAATCTCTCGAGCACCTCCGTCAGATCGGCAAAATTTGCCTGCTCAATTTCAACTAGTTTCTCATGACCGATGAGATTATGACGGGCAATGCGGATCGCCGCCCCGTCTCGATCGATCCCAATCAAGTAACCGCCGGGGGAGATCCGGGAGATCAAATGTCTCGCGTGCCCTCCCTCCCCCAATGTGCAATCAAGAATAATCTGCCCCGGCCAACAGTTGAGGAAAGTACTTACCTCCTCCACCATTACTGGTTGATGGCCGGTTGCCTGGTTATTACCTTCCGCTCCCACGTCTTTTTTTCTTGGGCATTCTTAACCTGACACTTAACTTCCGGGCCGGTTTCAGGCTCTTGCTCATGCTTAACAGATCGATCAATGTTCTTGAACTACTCTTCATAGGCTATCCCCTCATTGTGCCAGATTTTCAGCTATCTCTTCATAACGTTTGCTTGTCTCCCGCTGGTAATCATCCCAACGCGCCGTGTCCCAGATCTCAAAATGGTCCGAAACCCCAACCACGACCACTTCCTTATCAAGATGGGCTTCCTCAAGCAGATTGTCCGGGAGGTTGATCCTTCCCTGTTTATCGCAGACCGTCTCGGCCGCTTTGGAAAAATAGATTCGTTTGAAATCCCGGGCGTCCTTCTTCATCATATCCATCTCGTTGATCCTGATCTGCTGGGCTCCCCAGCCTTCCTCGGTAAAGACGGAGAGACAGCCGTCCAGGCCCAGATTGACAAAGAAGCGCTGGTTCTCACCCCGGCGGAACCGCGATGGGATGAAGAGACGCCCTTTATTATCTACCGAATGTTTGTATTCTCCCAGAAACATGGTATTTTTCCCAGTTCACCACTTTACACCACAATCCACCACTTATGTACAATATACTACCACTTCCGGGAAACTGTCAATAGGAAAAAGAGATTTTTTTAAAAAAATTTAGTCCATCAGAGAAGAGAATACAGGCTAATAAATAGGGGGGTTAAAACACCTAACCTGCTCCGGTAGAGAAGGTTTGGGGAACGAACTGATAATAAGTTAGCTCCGGCGAAAGTTAGCCGGTCGAATTCGGAAGAGCAGAAAGATATAAAAAAACGGCCGCTCCCGGAAAAAATCAGGAAAAAACGCGGCCGTGGTTAATCAGGTTTTTTATCCTTTAACCCGAATTATTCATGAATTTATGGTTTAAATCGCCGTAAAGAAGACGATGCAGGGAACGTGAATAAGCCGAATTCTGTCCCCCGGATTATAAGGAGGCGATGATCATCTATCTCGGCCTTCGGTTGCCCTTGGGCTCAATGCGGCCTACCCGGGTCTCAATCGGTGCGGGCAACACCTCGACCCCTATTTGGCCTTGCTCCGAACGGGGTTTACCATGCGACCTCGATTACTCTCGGCCCGGTGCGCTCTTACCGCACCTTTTCACCTTTGCCTGTTTCCCAATCTTCGATCGGGACCATCGGCGGTGTATTTTCTGTGGCACTTTCCATCCCGGAGGGGTCGCCCCTCCGGTTCCTCGATATTCTCGAGGCGCCCTGCCCTGTGGAGTTCGGACTTTCCTCCCCCGACGTCATCACAATGACGAAGTCGGGGGCGACCATCTACCCGTTCCCTGCATTGTCAAAGAACTTAGCCCCGCCCTGGCGAGGCTAACTTATCTACTCGGCTGGAGGGAGATAAACAAAACGCCCGCAGTTCTCGCAACGATGTACCCGCTCGTCCCTCTCCAGATCGTTGAGCACCTGAGCGGTCAATTCCATGTTACATCCCTCGCAGGCATTGTTCACAACCGCCACCACAGCCCGATCGGGCTTACGAGCGAAGATTATCTCATACATCTCGCATAACCCGGGATCCAGTTCAGCGGCTATCCCGGACCTTTCTCCTTTCTTCACCACTATCTCACCACCGATCCGTTCCAGGGCGGTTTGAACCTCCTGTTTTTTCTCCCGGTACCTTTCGCGTACACTTTCCAGATCGGATCCAATTACATCAAGTTTCTGCTGCTCGTTCTCCACCTCTTCCATAAACTCCAGCATCTGATCTTCCAGAGCACTGATATCGGCCTCCCGCCCCTTGATCTCATGCAGCAGAGCGGCATATTCTTTATTGTTCTTAACCTTGAATAGCTGCTGCTGGTATTTTTCAATATAATTTTTTTTATCCGCTACTTGCAATTCCAGTTCTTTATTTTTGAGCTTGCTCGTCTTTAAACGCCCTTGTTCTTCCTCCAGACTCTTCTCATCATCCGCGATCTCTTTGCGCATTATCTCCAGACTGCGTTCAGTCTCCATTCGGTTCTCTTCCAAATTCCGGATCTCGATATCCAGGTCCTGAAGCCGCAGTAACTGTTTTATCTCTTCCCTCATATTAATAAATCTATTCTGTTTAGATATTATTTCTACCCATATGATTATTTCTCAGTAAAAAATTATATGGGCGATACTGGGTTTGAACCAGTGACCCCCTGGTTGTGATCCAGGTGCTCTCCCACTGAGCTAATCGCCCGTTCTCTTTGCCGAGAAGATGCTGGCGTATACTATATTAAGACCCACCTATTGTCAATAAACCTGACCCGGTTTTTAAAAAACAAACTCTGACCCCGATTGCATCGATTGTATGTTTTGAGCTTGGAGATAAGGTTATCTCTCTGTTACTATCTTTCTTTCCGGAGAAGATGTCCATGATGAATGGAAAAAACTTCTTAATCCTGCTCCTGATTACCCTCGCTGCGGCCGCTCCCGGGCTGTCCGAGGCCTTTCCGGTGAAAGAGAAGGAATCCACTTTCGAATACACCGGTTACGGGGCCAACCGGTGTGTGAGCGGATCTCTCCATCTTATCTCGATCGATGGGGATCGGTTGATTCTAGACGCGGGGATATTTTACGGCAATGATGGGGACGGGGCCCCTCCCCTTCCCGCCAATCTGCTCGATGGGGTTGAGGTTATTATCCTGAGCCACGTCCATCTCGACCATTCCGGGCGAATCCTGGA
>JAVCDH010000105.1 GCA_030765805.1 Candidatus Euphemobacter frigidus | reverse complement strand
GGAGCGCATGGCCATAGTCTCCGGCGGTGGTATAAGTATCGGTGTTGGCGTTACAGTTAGTAAACGTCCACCCGCTCGGTCGGGTCCCGATCTGGAAGTCGTCAAAGCCTTCGTCCAGGCGGGTGCAGATCTCCGGCGTTGGGGTGGGGGTTGGAATGTAAGCAGTGGGGGTGGCTGTGGGGGTAACCGAGGCTGTGGGCGTGGGAGTGATCGGCGTGGGAGTTACCGAGGGTGTCGGAGTGGGCGTGGTCTCCGGTGTCGGGGTTACCGATGGAGTCGGGGTTACACTCGGCGTCGTGGTGGGAGTTATCTCTGGAGTGGGCGTCACTGAGGGTGTCGGCGTGGGGGTCGTCTCCGGAGTGGGCGTGGGAGTCGGAGTAATCAGGCAGTTCACCATCACATCGTCAAAGGCCAGGTCCCCCACACTTTTGGTATAGCTGAACCTGAGACGGGTGGTGCTCGCATCCAGGCTCAGGGGTCCATAGATAACCCCACTGGCAGTGGGCAGATTGTTGATATCGGTGACCTCCTGCCAGGAGGTGTAATATTCCTCTACTAGCAGGCTGCTGGTGGTATCGGTGCCTATTCCCTTAGTCCAGAACTTCAGCCATTCGCCATCGGCAAAGGAGGTGCTCTCAATTAGATCACCGGTGGCATCGAGTTTGATCGAGGGGAGCGCATGGCCATAGTCTCCGGCGGTGGTATAAGTATCGGTGTTGGCGTTACAGTTAGTAAACGTCCACCCGCTCGGTCGGGTCCCGATCTGGAAGTCGTCAAAGCCTTCGTCCAGCCGCGTGCAGATCTCCGGCGTCGGAGTCATACTCGGCGTGGGCGTCGGTGTCACACTCGGCGTGGGAGTCGTACTTGGTGTTGGTGTAGATGTGCTGCTGGGTGTCGGGGTTGGGGTTATCGGAGTCGCTGTGGGCGATGGCGAAGGAGGAGGAGTCTTCTCCGGCGTCGGGGGGATGCTTGGCGTCGGTGTAGGTGTTACTGAAGGCGTAGGAGTAACCGAAGGAGTTGGAGTTGGTGTCACGCTGGGCGTCGGCGTGGGAGACGGGACGTAGGCCGTCGGTGTGGGCGACGGTGTCGGTGTCACGCTGGGTGTTGGTGTGGGAGTCGGCGGTGTTGTAGTGGCCGTAGGAGTCGGCGGCGGCGGCGGCACCCCGGTGTACCAGACCAGGGCGTATAACTGGGATATAGCTATCTTGACATTATTATCGTCGTTCCTGATGCCGATGACCAGGTTATCGAGAGAGTCCGAGTCCCAGGCGAAGTTGGTATCAGGGTCCCGGTTCCAGGGTTTACTGTTGACCAGGCTGAAAGAGGGAGAGGCGCTGGAGTCCTGGGCGAAGCCAACATCTCGGGACGTGATCGTCGACCCGGACTTGAGGTAGACCTTTGACCACTTTTGGCCCGTGGTGGAAGATTGGTACCCCCAGGCTACCACCTCGACGAAGACCCGGCCCCAGCAGTCGACACCGGTGTTCTGGCTGAAGTCGGCGATGCCGAACCAGGCATCCTCAGTGGGGCTGCCATCGTAGCTCTCGAGCACGTAGTTGCCATCGCTCGGCGGATGACCCTCGTTGATGGCCTGGTAGTAGTAGCTGCAGCCACCGCAGGTCCGGGTCCACTCCTGGGTCTGCTCGTCGAAGGTCGGCCAGAGAGTGTGGCTGAACCAGGAGCCGGTCCCATCGTAGGGGATCTGGCCGGAGGAGTAAGGGGAGAAGGTGTCCTGGTAGAAGTCGGCGGTATTATTATTAGTATCGTCATGGACACCGTGGCGGAAGAAGGCTTTATTGGTGGCCATATCGGCGTTGATCGCGGTCCCCTCGTAGTGTGTGGGCATGCCGCCGCCGGCGGCCCACCCCAGGGCGTCGACCTCCGCAACGGCACTGTCGGTGAGCTGGACCCAGGAGTGGCCGGCATTGCTCCCCTTGATGACGTTAATATTCATGACCACGTCGGCGACTACGCCGTCGGGACGGTAAGGCGGATCGGGGGCGATATAATAGGTAGAAGCAACGAGGAAGTAGGAGGTGGCGGGGATGGTGTCGCAGGAGGTGAATAAGTTGTCGTCGGAGGCGGCGGTGGGGTCAGGGTTGTCCTGGTTGTTGAGGACGTATCCCCCGGCCCCGAGATCGATGCTGCCGGCAGTGGAGTTGTAGAGCACCACGTAGTCAAGTATTTTGCTTCCGTAAACCTGGTCGATCATAACATGGGGGCCGATCGTGGGTGTGGGGGTGGGCGTCACCGAAGGCGTCGGCGTGGCCGTAGGAGTTACAGTAGGGATGACAGACGGAGTAGGTGTCACGCTCGGTGGAGGCGTCGGCTTAGGCGTCGCCGTAGAGGTCGGTGTCGCTGAGGGCTTAGGAGTTGGCGTGCAAGTCCCACATATCTCCACAGTGGTCTGAGCAGTATCTCCTCCACCGTCGTCATCGGTCACGGTTGCCGTAACTCCATATTGGTCCGCATTATCATAAAAATGCATTACCTTAAAACTGCATTGTTTTGCGTCAGGCGGATCAAGGTTCTCGTAGTAAACTGCTGAACGAAAGATGGCGATATCATCTATCCCGTCGCCGTTGTAATCGTCAGGGCTGGGACTATCTCCACCTTCTCCAAAAAAAGATTGGGTTATCCCTCTGATGGCCCATAGCCCTGTCGTGGACCTGAAGAAGCCTATATCCGCCCGGCCGTTTCCATTATAGTCCGCCGGGAGAGGGATGTCGCCGTCTCTTCCGTAATAAACCCTGGTGACTCCCCGCACAGCCCAGAGGCCGGTACCGGGGCGGAAAATCGCGATATCATCTTTCCCATCGCCGTTATAGTCTGCGGGAACACGGATATCGGTGGAGTTGCCGAAATAAGCTCTGGTCACATTTTTGATGTACCAACGATTATTACTCGGCCTGAATACCGCTATGTCCGCCTTCCCGTTCCCGTTGTAGTCCGCCGGCACCGGCAAGTCACCATATGTTCCGTAATAAATTCTGGTAACGCCCCTCGCCGCCCAGAGGCCGGTACCGGGGCGAAAAACCGCGACATCATCCTTCCCATCTCCATTATAATCCTCCGGAACAGGTTTATCGTGGATGACTCCAAAATTGAATTGGGTAACGCCCCTGATCTCCCACAATCTATCAGGAGGTTTGAAGATAGCCGCTTCCGTCGTTGTGTCCCCGTCATAATCGCCCGGAACGGGAATATCGCACCCGCCGCCGAAATATAATCTGGATACATTTCTTACTACCCAGAGACCGGGAATACTGCACAGGTTGCTGGTCTGAGTATCGCCGAAGTCTAATTCCACAATATGTGTATCCAGCCAGCCCGGGTCGGTAAATGTTCCCGTGAATTTAACCCACTCTCCCACATGCTTGCAGCTTCCCACAGGACTGTCACTGGAGAAATTCGTTATAACTGGAGGTGCATTTTCAATTGTGATGGTTATAGGTTTTCTGGCAGTTCCGGGTACAGGTTGGTTATCTTTTGCTTCAAAAATCGCCGTCCAATCATCATTGTCACCTGATGTGCCTTCCAGAGTCATTACGGCAAATTGAGCCGGGCTATTGTTATCAATCTCTTTCAGCCACGCCGGCAACGAAATAGCTGAAATAGTAACGATATCCCCCTCAGGGTCATCGGCGGTTACTGAAAATTGCAGTTCAGTCCCTTCAACACCGGTCTGATTATTTACATATATGTTCGGATGCTTTGTGGGAATTTCAAAAGAAGCTCCGGAAAGGATAAGACTGTCATGCTCCCCCCAAATCTGGAAGCTGACATAGCTATGTCCCGGTGGTACTTTTATACAATCAACTTCTCCTAGTGGAGGACTAACATATTGCTGCTGAGTAGCACCATTATCCCCCGCATCAAATATATCCTCCTTCCAAGGTTCATCGATATAATCCCATAAATTTCCCGTAGGAGGCTCCGTTCTCGTAAGTATCCATAGCTGATCATAGTGTTCCGGCGGCTCGCCGCTTGCACCGCCTATGATCAGTGTTAAAATTCCATCCCTATCGCGAATAGACGGCGTAATCTGGAAAGAATATGCGGGAGTATAGTGTGGTGTATCATCTGTGTGTCTTGTACAGCCGGCAGTATTTTTTATCTGTATCTCCTGATAAGGATAGTTTGGATTAGAAACCGCGGCTATGATGCTCAAACCATTATCTTGCGCCCCTCCCGGCCAGTCCGCCGTAGTGATAACCGGTGTAACAGGGTTCCACCACTGCCTTGCCCCTTCCACTATTCCATATACATTGGCCCAGTACGCTTTGGCGCCATAATTGGGGGCGTGTAATGGAGATACTATCCCGAATACATCAGTGTAATTTGACGCAGGGTTGCCATCATAACCCATTTTTATATCTTGCGCATCATCATTGTACCGCCTCACGTCCCAGAATGCATATGAAGCTAATACATTGTCGCCCGCTGACATTAGTCCGTCGCGCGAACTATATTCCAGCGTAAAAACCGCTAACTTTCGACTCTCCATCCCGGCTCCACCCGAAACCGTCTTCGCGTGCTCTTTGCCCGACCACTCAAGTTGGAGAGGAAAGGCAGGTGAGGAGATTAAAAACAGGACAATTGCTAATCCTGCCGGAAAGACTGAGCTTACTTTTGTTTTTTGTATCACTTGATGATAAATCTTTAGCTTGAGATTTTAGCAATATTGTTTAAAAAACGCCGCCACGCCAAGGCGTAGCGACGCTGTTGTAGAATATCGCAATGCTTCATTACTTCAATACTCCATCACTCCATAACTCCATTATTTCATCACTCCATCACTCCATTATTTCATCACTCCATCACTCCGTTCCGCCATCACTTCGTCACTCCTTTTTACTATGGACTCGGCGTCGTTGTTACCGGATTGCATACTCGCCCTGATACCGGAACATCTCCGCTTGTACCGAAATAAACCCTGCTGACCCCTCGTAGAGCCCACAAGCCTGAAGTCCCTCTGAAGATAGCTATATCAGCTATCCCATCTCCATCATAGTCTGCCGGGATAAGGCTATCTGAAGAATCGCCAAAATATGTTCTACTAACGCCCCTGATTGCCCAGAGACCTGAGGTGGGTCGGAAGATACCAACTTCACAGGTGCCGTCCCCATCATAATCTGCCAGAATCGGTTGGTCTCTGGATCTTCCAAAATATATCCGGCTGAGGTCTCTCATGGCCCAGAGTCCTGAGTTTTCCCGGAAGATAGCTATATCCTTAGCCCTGTTCCCGGTGTAATAACCAGGAACCGGCCGATCGCCTGAGGTTCCGAAGTAGGTGCGTGTTAAATTCCTGATCGCCCAGAGACTGTTATCTTCCCGGAATACGGCGAGGTCGCAATATCCGTTCCCGTCGTAATCCCCGGGAATAGGAATGTCAGAAGAAGTTCCGAAGTAGGCCCTGGTAACATCTTTAATCGCCCAGAGGCCTGAGCTCTTCCGGTAGATCCCTATATCGGTGGTGCCATTATTGTTGTAATCACCCGAGACCGGGATATAGGAGGAAGTACCAAAATAAGCCCGTGTTATTCCCCTGATTGCCCATAAGCCTGAGCTGTCCCTAAAAACGGCGATGTCGGACGTTCCGTCCCCGTCGTAATCACCGGAGTCGGTTAGCGGCTGTAATGGTATCCAGTGGGCGTATTTGAGGTCTTTATTGCCCCCACGATAGTAGCTGATCCGGGGATTATTGAAGGAGTCGAGAGCCAGGGAACTGAAAAGTCCAACCCTCCCTTCAGAGTCCACTGTCTGTATATTCCACCGGGACCCGTCATAGTAAGCATATTTAAGATCCTCATTTGACGGATCATAGTAGCTTATATGCGGTCTATCGGAGGAGTCCAGTGCGAGTGAGCAATATTCTGCGTGTACACTCTCGGAGTACACCACCTCTATATTCCACTCCGAGCCGTCCCAGGAGGCATATTTGAGGCCACCCAGAACAGAATAGGCTATATGGGGCTGATCGGAGGAGTCGAGCGCGAGACTGCAATATCCACCACCACTATCTACCGTTTGAATATTCCATGTCGAGCCGTTCCAGACGGCATATCCGAGACCGTTGGAATTTCCGTAACTTATATGAGGGTGATCGGAGGAGTCCAGTGCGAGTGATGTATAGCTACCTATTTCAGGCGCCACCGTCTGAATATTCCACTGTGAACCGTTCCAGTGAGCATATTTAAGGCCGATGGAGAGATACTGGCCTTTATAACTTATATGGGGATGATTCGATGAATCCAGTGCCAGAGAGCTGTCTTGTCCCACAGTGCCGTAAGAATCCACTGTTTGAATATTCCAGGTGGAGCCGTTCCAATAGGTATAATTGAGATTTGTTTGCTGTGTTTTATAGTAGCTTATATGCGGATTCACTGACGAGTCTAAGGCGAGGGAGTTAAACTTCCCAGAGTAATCCCCTGGTTTTACGGTCTGGATATTCCACTGTGAGCCGGTCCAAAAGGCATATTTTAGAAAACTGTTAGCTCCAGGTTGAGGCGTTAAATAAATATAACTGATGTGGGGAGAGCCGTCGGGACCGAGTGCTAAAGAAGTATGCTGACCAACATCCCCTTCCGAATCCACCGTCTGAATATTCCAGCTTCCCTGCGCAGCGTGAACTGTAGAGATCGGCAATAAAACCAAGCCACTGACTACCGCACAAATGAGACAGAAATATAAATACTTAACTTTCTTCATCACAAATCACCTCCTGAAATTCTTAGATTTCTATAACTAATGTACACAAAAACTTGGACAGAACCAATCTATCCAGGCTAACCTCCTGCCTCGCCTGCCCCGATCACTATCGGGGAAATTCCAACAATCCCTGTAGGAGCGCCTTCTGCTTACATCCCGGAGCAGTTCGGGGCAGGCGCGATATTGAAGCAGAAAAAAATTTTCATCAGAACCAATGTTCATTTCCTTTCTTTCTGCTACCCTCTTCGTATTAACAATAACATGATACTCTTCAAATTGCAAGTAAGTAAAATTGTTTAAAAAATTGTTTAAATTGTTTAAAAAACGCCGTCACGCTAAGGCATAGCGACGTTACTAAGCGTCCCACCTCTTGGCGGGATGAATACCACAATATTGCAATACTTCATTACTCCATTCCTTTATCAGTTCATCACTCCCTCGTTACTATGGACTCGGCGTCGTTGTTACCGGATTGCATACTCGCCCTGATACTGGAATATCCCCCCTCCTTCCGAAATAGACTCTGCTGACCCCTCGCAGAGCCCACAAACCGGAAGAATCTCTGAAGATAGATATGTCAGCTATACCATCACCATCGTAGTCTGCCGGGATAAGGCTATCTGAAGAATCGCCAAAATATGTTCTGCTAACGCCCCTGATTGCCCAGAGACCTGAGGAGGGTCGGAAGATACCAACTTCACAGGTGCCGTCTCCGTCGTAATCTGCCAGAATCGGCTGGTCTCTGGATCTTCCAAAATATATCCGGCTGAGGTCTCTCAAAGCCCAGAGGCCTGAGCTCTCCCGGAAGATAGCTATATCTTTAGACTTGCTCCCTGAGTAATAACCGGGAACCGGCCGATCATTCGAGCTGCCAAAATAAGCCCGTGTAATATTTCTTATCGCCCAGAGAGCACTGGCCTCCCTGAATATGGCCATATCGCAATAGCCGTCTCCGTCATAATCTCCGGGGACAGAAATATCGGAGGCTGCGCCGAAGTAGGCCCTGGTAACATCTTTAATCGCCCAGAGGCCTGAGCTTCCTCGGTAGATACTTATGTCAGTAGTGCCGTCATTGTTGTAGTCTCCAGATACCGGCACGTCATCCTGTGTACCGAAATAGAGGTGGCTTACGCCCCGGACAAACCATCCCCCCGATGATATCCGGAAGACGGCAATGTCTGAGGTTCCATCCCCGTTATAATCACCGGAATCAATTACCGGCTGGGATGGTATCCAGTGGGCGTATTTAAGGCTTTTGTTGGTCGAATCGCGATAGCTTATACGCGGATTTCCCTCTGTATCCAACGCCAAAGAAGTATGTTTGCCTACAGTCCCTTCTGAATCCACTGTTTGAACATTCCATTGGGAACCGTTCCGGTGGGCATATTTAAGATCGTAATTTATATAATCATAATAGCTTATATGCGGTCTACCGGAGGAGTCCAGTGCGAGAGATGAATAATCCCCAACTCCACCTCCCGAATCCACTACCTGAATATCCCACTGCGAGCCGTCCCGAGAGGCATATTTGAGATCACCCAGCTCAGTATAACTTATATGGGGATGACCGGATGAGTCGAGTGCAAGAGAGATATATGTGCCCGTTTCATTCACTATCGTCTGAATGTTCCACTGCGAGCCGTCCCGGAAAGCATAATTGACGCAACCATTCCCACCCAAATAGCTTATATGCGGATTTCCTGAAGAGTCCAGCGCGAGTGACGTATATACAGCTGCTCCAGTCACCACAGTTTGAATATTCCATTGAGAGCCGGTCAAAAATGCATATTTAAGGCCGGCGAGCCGGCCTCTATAACTTATATGGGGATGATCCGATGAATCCAGCGCTAGAGAGGAATATTGTCCAGTACCCACACCGGAATCTACAGTTTGCAGATTCCAACTAGCGCCATCCCAGGAGGCGTATTTGAGGTCTTCGCCCGATCCCTCAAAGTAGCTCATATGAGGATTCCCTAAAGAGTCTAAGGCGAGTGAGTTAGGCTTCCCTACATAGTCTCCGGGGTCCACAGTCTGAATATTCCACTGTGTGCCGGTCCAAGACGCGTATTTTAGTGCAGTTTTAGCTAAAGGTTGAGGCGTTGTGTTTAAAACATAACTAATGTGGGGATATCCATCGGGACCGAGCGCTAAAGAAGTATATCTACCCACATCACCTTCAGAGTCCACTGTCTGGAACTCCCAGGTTCCATCCGCGCCGTGTACCACCTGAACCAGAAGCAAAATCGTCCCTATTATACAAAGACTGCAAAATCCGATCTTCTTCATTTCAAATCACCTCCCTAAATACTGGGTTTGAAATTAAAAGCCATAAAAAAACCCGGATATGGAGATACCTTATCCGGGCCAATTAAATTTCAAGGAAAATTGTATAGGAGAATTCATTTTCATTCTCGCACCTTGAATTATTTGACAGAATTATTTGACAGAATTATTTAACAGAATTTAACAGAATTATTTAACAGAATTATTTTTTTTGCTGAAGTCATTTTAAATCATTTTAAAAATAATTAAAAAACGCTGCCATGCTAAGGCGTAGCGACGTAGCTGTAGAATATCGTAATGCTTCATTACTCCAATATTTCATCACTCCATCACTCCCTCTTTACTATGGACTTGGTGTCGTTGTTACCGGATTGCATACTCGCCCTGATACCGGAACATCACCGCTTGTCCCGAAATAGATTCTGGTGAGTCCCCTGAGAGCCCACAAACCGGAAGAATCTCTGAAGATAGATATATCAGCTATCCCATCTCCATCATAGTCTGCTGGGATAAGGCTATCTGAAGAATCGCCAAAATATGTTCTGCTAACGCCCCTGATTGCCCAGAGACCTGAGGAGGGTCGGAAGATACCAACTTCACAGGTGCCGTCGCCGTCGTAATCTGCCAGAATCGGCTGGTCTCTGGATCTCCCAAAATATATCCGGCTGAGGTCTCTCAAGGCCCAGAGTCCTGAGCTTTCCCGGAAGATAGCTATATCCTTAGCCCTGCTCCCGGTGTAATAACCGGGAACAGGCCGGTCGCCTGAGGTTCCGAAGTAAGTGCGTGTTAAATTCCTGATTGCCCAGAGTCCGCTTACCTCCCTGAATATAGCCATATCGCAATAGCCGTCTCCGTCGTAATCTCCGGGAAGGGGGTAATCGGAAGGAGAACCGAAGTAGGCGCGGGTGACTCCCCGGATGGCCCAGAGGCCGGAGCTTCCTCGGTAGATACTTATGTCAGTAGTGCCGTCATTGTTGTAGTCTCCAGATACCGGCACGTCATCCTGTGTGCCGAAATAAAGATGGCTTACACCCCTGACAAACCATCCCCCCGAGGATTTCCGGAAGACGGCAATGTCTGAGGTTCCATCTCCGTCGTAATCCCCGGAATCAATCACCGGCTGTGATGGGATCCAGTGAGCGTATTTAAGATTTCTATCGGGCCCACTATAATAGCTGATACGAGGACTATTAAAGGAGTCAAGAGCCAGGGAACAGAAATGACCAACGCTCCCTTCTGAATCCACTGTTTGAACATTCCATTGGGAACCGTTCCGGTAAGCATATTTAAGATTGTAACTAGTATAATCATAGTAGCTTATATGAGGATTACCGGAGGAGTCCAGTGCGAGAGATGAATATTCCCCAACTCCTCCCGAATCCACTACCTGAATATTCCACTGCGAGCCGGACCGCGAGGCATATTTGAGATCGCCCAGCTTATTATAGCTTATGTGGGGCTGATCGGAGGAGTCGAGGGCGAGACTGCCACCGGCTGGTGCCGTTTGAATATCCCAGGTCGAACCGTTCCATCTGGCATATTTGAGGCTGCAGGAACTTCCGAAACTTATATGAGGGTAATTTGATGAGTCCAGCGCGAGTGACGTCCTGCTAACTTCTACGGTCACCACCGTTTGAATATTCCACTGTGACCCGGTCCAGTGGGCGTATTTCAGGCCGGCGAGCCGGCCTCTATAGCTTATATGGGGATGACCCGATGAATCCAGCGCTATAGAGGAATATTGTCCAGTACCCACACCGGAATCTACAGTTTGCAGATTCCAACTGGCGCCATTCCGGGAGGCGTATTTGAGGTCTTCGTCCGATCCCTCAAAGTAGCTTATATGAGGATTTCCTGATGAGTCTAAGGCGAGTGAGTTAGGAATGCCTAAATGCCCTCCTTGTTCTACGGTCTGGATATTCCATTGCGAGCCGTTCCAAAATGCGTATTTTAGTGCAGATTTAGCTCCAGGTTGAGGCGTTGTGTATAAAATATAGCTGATATGGGGATATCCATCAGGACCGAGGGCTAAAGAAGTATCCTGGCCCACGTCTCCCGCGGAGTCCACCGTTTGAATCTCCCAGGTTCCATCAGCGCCGTAGACTATGTGAAACAGGACCAGACTCATACCAATTATACAAATACTAAAAAATCCGATCTTCTTCATCTTAAGTCACCTCCCTAAATACTGGGTTTAAAACTTGAAACCATAAAAAAGCCCGGATATGGAGATACCTTATCCGGGCTAATTAAATTTCCAGAAAAATTTTATATGAGAATTCATTTTTTCTATACTCTATGTCTACGACATTCTAATGTATACGACACCCGTTTCCACAAGTCAAGAATTATTTTTCGCTATTATTTTTCGCTATTTCACTATTATACTGTCAAGTAATTTATCAGTCAAAATAGGGGTCACCCATTAAAGGTTTCGCGGCAAGTGGAAATTCCAGGGCAGAGGCCTCCCCTGGACAGAGCTAAATCCCAAAACGCAGTGGTGTTCACAATAACGTCGTTATTTGACATACCTGATATGGTAAAAGTTCTCTGATAGATTGGCGTTTTATTTATACGAGTTTCCAACCCCTCACCCCCCGATAATGTCCTTGCGTGCTCTTTGCACGACCACTCAAGATCGAGAGGGAAGGCAGGGAAGGAGATTAAAAACAGGACAATTGCTAATCCCGATAGGGCGACTGAGCTTACTTTTGTTTTTTGTATCACTTGATGATAAATCTTTGGCTTGAGATTTCAGCGAAGTTGTTAAAAAAACGTCGCTACGCTAAGACGTAGCGACGCTGTTATAGAATATCTCAATGCTTCATTACTCCAATACTTCATTCCTCTATTCCTCCACTACTCCATTACTCCCACTTTACTATGGACTTGGTGTCGTTGTTACCGGATTGCATACTCGCCCTGATACTGGAACATCTCCACTCGTCCCGAAATAAACCCTGGTGAATCCTCGCAGAGCCCACAATCCGCTTGAATCCCGAAAGATGCCTATATCATCTATCCCATCCCCATCATAATCTCCCGATGCCAAAAGATCAGAAGATTGGCCGAAATAAGCTCGTGTGACATCATTGATCGCCCAGAGACCCGAGGCGGGTCGGAAGATACCAACTTCACAGGTGCCGTCTCCGTCGTAATCTGCCAGAATCGGCTGGTCTCTGGATCTTCCAAAATATATCCGGCTGAGGTCTCTCAAAGCCCAGAGTCCTGAGCTTTCCCGGAAGATAGCTATGTCCTTAGCCCTGCTCCCGGTGTAATAACCGGGAATCGGCCGGTCGCTTGAGGTTCCGAAGTAGGCGCGTGTTAAATTCCTGATCGCCCAGAGACCGCTCACCTCTCTGAATATGGCCATATCGCAATAGCCATCTCCGTCGTAGTCACCGGGGGCAGGGATGTCGGAAGAAGTACCAAAATAAGCTCTGGTGACATTTCTGATCGTCCAGAGACCGGAAGAGTCCCTGAAGATGCCGATATCAGTGGTTCCGTCGTTGTCGTAATCACCGGAGACGGGTATGTCGGAAGAAGTACCGAAGTAAAGGCGGGTAATACCCCTGATAAACCATCTTTCTCTTGATTTGCGAAAAACCGCTATGTCTGATGTTCCATCGCCATTGTAATCTCCCGAATCAGTCACCGGCTGGGAAGGAACCCAATGGGCGTATTTGAGAGCTTTATCGGTCCAACTATAGTAGCTGACACGAGGATTATCGGAAGAATCCAGGGCAAGAGAACCATGTAGGCCTACATAACCTTCCCAATCTACCGTTTGAATATTCCATTGGGAGCCGTCCCAATGGGCATACTTAAGATCATAATTTGTATAATCATAATAGCTTATATGCGGTTTGCCGGAGGAGTCCAGTGCGAGAGATGAGTATTCCATAATACCACTTCCGGAATCTACCACCTCTGTATTCCACTGCGAGCCGTCCCAGGAAGCATATTTAAGATCGCCCAGCTTATTATAGCTTATGTGGGGCTTATTGGAGGTATCGAGGGCGAGACTGCCACCGGCTGGTGCCGTTTGAATATCCCAGGTCGAGACGGTCCATCTGGCATATTTGAGGCTGCAGGAACTTCCGAAACTTATATGAGGGTAATTTGATGAGTCCAGCGCGAGTGACGTCCTGCTAACTTCTACGGTCACCACAGTCTGAATATTCCACTGCGAGCTGTCCCAGTAGGCATATTTGAGGCCGGCGAGCCGGGCTCTATAGCTTATATGGGGATGACCCGATGAATCCAGCGCTATAGAGGAATATTGTCCAGTACCCACACCGGAATCTACAGTTTGCAGATTCCAACTGGCGCCATTCCGGGAGGCGTATTTGAGGTCTTCGTCCGATCCCTCAAAGTAGCTTATATGAGGCTTCCCTAAAGAGTCTAAGGCGAGTGAGTTAGGCTTCCCTACATAGTCTCCAGGATCCACAGTCTGAATATTCCACTGTGTGCCGGTCCAAGACGCGTATTTTAGTGCAGTTTTAGCTCCAGGTTGAGGCGTTGTGTTTAAAACATAACTAATATGGGGATATCCATCAGGACCGAGTGCTAAAGAAGTATGCATACCCACATCGCCTTCAGAGTCCACCGTCTGGAACTCCCAGGTTCCATCAGCGCCGTGTACCACCTGAACCAGAAGCAAAATCGTCCCTATTATACAAAGACTGCAAAATCCGATCTTCTTCATTTCAAATCACCTCCCTAAATACTGGGTTTGAAATTAAAAGCCATAAAAAAGCCCGGATATGGAGATACCTTATCCGGGCCAATTAAATTTCAAGGAAAATTGTATAGGAGAATTCATTCTCATTCTCACACCTTGATATTTATCATCAATATACAACATCCGGTTTCACAAGTCAAGAATTATTTGACAGAATTGACAGAATTATTTGACAGAATTATTTTTTGCTGAAGTTATTTTAAATCATTTTAAAAATAATTAAAAAACGCCACCGTGCTAAAGCGCAGCGACGTTGTTGTAGAATATCGCAATACTTCATTACTACGAAGATGTCGTAGCCGTCGACCTTTTCGAAGATCCTGAGCGAAGCCGAAGGAAGGTCGACAGATACTAGCAAGTTTACTTAACCTCAGGCAGAGCCCCGAAATAATCGGGATGCCCCGATGAATCGGGATGCAAGCACAAGCACAAGCACAAGTACAAGTTTTGCAACTACAAATTACATTCATATAGATCGTTATCTTATTGAAGATTACCCACACAAAATGACTAAGAACCATTTCTTTTTAGGGAGGAAAAATATGGAGTACGTCAAAAGAGCAGGGGAGATGTATCAAGGGCACCTCTTCTTCCGATCTTGATGCCCTCTGGGGAGAGATCGGAGAAGGCAGGAGTCAGAAGTAAGGAGTCCGTCCCGAAAAGCCCCGCTGTTAGCGTGGCCTCGGGATCTCCGCGGAGTCTACCCCGATACAATCGGGGCTCCGATAAGCAGTGAACGGTTTTTCTTGCTCAACCCTTTCCCGTCCGTTCGATCTTGGCCCAGGTGTCCCGGAGCGGAACAGTTCGGTTGAAGACGAGTTTCCCGTCGGAGGAGTCGGGATCGACGCAGAAATAGCCCATTCTCAGAAATTGGTAATGGCTGCCGGGGAGGGCTCCGACCAGACCCGGTTCCACCCGGCAGGAGGTTAGGATCTCTCGTGAATCAGGGTTCAGAGCGGCTTTCAAGTCACCACCCTCTCCGCCCGGATCCGGGTCCTTAAAGAGCGTATCGTAGAGACGAACCTCGGTCTCGATCGAGTGGGGAGCCGAGACCCAGTGGAGAGTCCCTTTAACTTTTCGGCCGTCCGGAGATGAACCGCTCCGCGTCTCCGGGTCATACGTGCAGCGCAACTCGACAACTTCTCCGGTCTGAGGGTCTTTGATTGCCTCCCGGCATTTGATAAAATAAGCGTGTTTAAGGCGGACCTCACTCCCCGGGGCCAGCCGGAAGAACTTCTTCGGCGGGTCCTCGCGGAAATCATCTTTCTCGATGAAGAGTTCCCGCGAGAAGATGATCTTCCGTGAGCCCATGCCGGGATCCTCCGGGTTGTTGATCGCTTCCAGTTCCTCCACCTTTCCTTCCGGGTAGTTCTCGATGACCACCCGGAGCGGACGCAGAACTCCCATCACCCGTTTCGCCCGCCGGTTTAAGTCGACCCGGAGACAGTGCTCGAGGAGCGCGATATCAACCACGCTCTCTCTCTTGGCTACCCCGATGGTCTCGCAGAAAGCGCGGATCGACTCCGGGGTGTAGCCCCGGCGGCGCAATCCCGCCAGGGTGGGCATCCGCGGATCGTCCCAGCCGGTGACGCAGCCTTTCTTCACCAGTTCCAGAAGTTTTCGCTTGCTTAAGACAGTATGGCTGAGATTAAGCCGGGCGAACTCGATCTGGCGGGGATGGCAGGGGACCTTAAGTTGGTCCAGAAACCAATCGTAGAGCGGGCGGTTATTCTCAAATTCCAGCGTGCAGATGGAGTGGGTAATCCCCTCGATGGAATCGGAGAGGCAATGGGCGAAGTCATACATCGGGTAGATACACCACCTATCGCCTGTCCGGTGATGGGACTGCCGCCGGATTCGGTAGATGGTCGGATCCCTCATATTCAAGTTCGGTGACGCCATGTCGATTCTTGCCCGCAGGACGTGGGTCCCGTCCTCAAACTCGCCGTCCCGCATCCGTTCGAAGAGGTCCAGGTTCTCCCCGACCGTCCGGTCGCGATAAGGGCTCTCCCGGCCCGGCTTGGTCAGGGTGCCGCGATACTCCCTGATCTCCTGACGGCTCAAACTGCAGACGTACGCTTTACCGTTCTCGATTAATCGGACTGCGTAGCGGTAGAGTTGATCGAAGTAGTCCGACGAGTAATAAAGATGGTCACCCCACTCGAAACCGAGCCAGCGGACGTCTTCCTTGATCGAGCGAATATATTCAGCTTCCTCTTTGGCGGGGTTGGTATCATCAAAGCGGAGATGAAAGACGCCGCCCTTGTTCTCCCGGGCGATCCCGAAGTTGAGACAGATCGACTTGGCGTGGCCAATATGGAGGTACCCGTTTGGCTCCGGAGGAAACCGGGTCACGACCCGGCCCCCGTTCTTTCCTGTCTTTATATCCTCGGCAATGATCGCCCGGATGAAATCGGATGGGGAAGTTTTTCTGCCCCGGGTATTTTTAGAGTCTGTATTCATTATTCCGATATAGTAATACGTCCTTAATATAATCTAACCGGGCCGGTTGATAAATAAAAAAAAGATTCTATTTTTGTACTCCCGGTTTTGGAATGATCAGGTGGCCGGGAAATAAGATGGCAAGTGATTGACGGTTTCGTGGGTTAAGCGTATAGTTACTGTAAATATGAATGTTATTACGGCGACATAATACCTCCCTTTCTGAGGGAGATTACAAACCAAGGAGGAGAGCATGAAGATTATGCTTATGTCTGGAGTAATAATTGGAATCTGCTGGGGCGCCGTACCGGCGTTCACCCAGAACACGGTGGATCCAAATGAGTTGAAGATAAGCCCGGTTAAGTATAAGAATCTGTCCATTGTTCTTCAGGATAACTTTATTAACGTACGGGCGGGAATTCCCCCGGCCCTCACCGCGGCCGGATATACCACGCAAAAGTATATCACCTTTGGATGCAAGACAGCCGGGATGCGATGCTTCCTCCGGCGCAACTCCGCTAATGAGAATCTCATCGCCCAATTTAAAAAGGGCGAGCGGATTACCATCAGGGGTACCGTCAAACAGCCCAAAGCAAAAGTGAAGAGGGCGGATGGTCGTATTACCGACAGGTACAAGTTGGATATCTACATAATTCTTGCCAGTGAAGTGAAGAAAGGATGGGAATAAAACCAGTAAAGGTACTGGTCACCAACCGCAAAGCGCGGCGGGATTATTCTATTCTTAACACGACCGAGTCCGGCATTGTCCTGAAGGGGACTGAAGTCAAATCACTCCGCCAGGGGAAGGGTTCGTTGCTTGGTAGTTACGCCGCGGTGGAGAATGGCGAAGTCTGGATCCACGGCCTGCATATCACCCCTTACGAGCATAGCGGGGTCCTGGCCCCTTCCCCCAAGAGGAGCAGAAAATTGCTCCTCCACAAGCGGGAGATCAAGCGGCTGATCGGTGTGACCGCGGTCAAGGGACATACCCTGATCCCCCTCCGGCTTTACCTGCGGGGGAGAGTGGTCAAGATCGAACTGGGAGTTGGGAAAGGAAAGAAGATGTATGACAAGCGCCAGACCATCAAGAAACGGGATGCCGAACGGGAAGTATCGCAGGCCCTCAAGGGTGCCCGGAGAAGGTGTTAGGGGCTGTTGCCCAAATCGACGTGGCCCTTCGGGTTGCGTCAATTTTGGACTTATACTGCGTTACGCTCTCTCGGAATACCACAGAGGGTATTCCATCACTCGCGTGCCTTGTCTAAGCCTCAAAATTGACAGCAACTCGGCTCACGTGGATCTGGGTAACAGTCCCTCAAATGAGGCCGAAGAAGGGAAGCAGATAGCGGAGAATAAAGAGGATGGCCGTTATATACATCAGTAGGCTTGCTTCCCGGCCCCGCCCGCTGAAGAGCTTGATCAAAGGATAGGAGATAAAACCCCAGGCAATCCCGTCGGCGATACTGAAGCAGAGCGGGATACCAACTGTGACCAGGAAAGCGGGGGTGCCCTCCGTGTAGTCTTTCCAGTTAATCTTGACCACGTTCCTCATCATCATCATACCCACCAGCACCAGAGCCGGCGCCGTGATCGGTGGATAATGGGCCACCATCTTAACCAGCGGACTGAAGAAGATCGCCAGCAGGAAACATACTGCGGTAACCACGCTGGTGAACCCCGTTCGCCCCCCCTAGGAGATCCCGGCCGTGCTCTCGATAAAGGACGTAACCGTACTGGTTCCCATCACCGCCCCGGTCACTGTCCCGACAGCATCGGAGATCAGCGCCTTCCCCGCCCGGGGGAGCTTATTATCCTTGATAAATCCGGCCTGCTCGCCAACCCCGATCAGGGTTCCGATCGTGTCGAAGATATCCATGAATAAGAAGATGATGATCAGCGGCCAGAGCTTGAATGCCAGGGCGTGGAGAACATCCATTTTGAAGAAAGTTGGTGTCAGGGCCGGGGGTGAGGAGACAAACCCGGTGAAGGTCGTCTTCTTGAGGATCAGGGCCACTATCAAGCCGGCTGCGATCCCCCAGAGAATCGCTCCCCGGATCTTCCGGACCTGGAAGATTATCATTACTATGAACCCGATCCCGAAGACCAGCACGTTTGCATGCGCGATCGAGCCGGTCATTGTAACCAGCGTGCCGGAACTGCCCACAATGATCCCGGCATTCTTAAGGCCAATGAACGAGATAAAAAGACCGATCCCGACGGCAATCCCGTTTTTGAGGCTGGGGCTGATAGCGTCGATCAGATACTGGCGGACCTTCAGAAGCGAGAGGATGAGGAAGATAACCCCTGCTATGAAGACCACCCCCGAGGGCGACCTGCCAGGCTGTGGTGCCCCCTGCCACTCCCGGGTGGCGATCAGGGTGGCGGCGGCGGGGATGACCGAGAAGACAAAGAAGAAGTTTTCACCCATCCCCGGCGCCTGGGCGATCGGGTAATTGGCATAGATCCCCATGATAAAGGTGGCCAGTGCCCCGGCCAGGCAGGTCGCCATCATCACCGCCCCGAAGTCCATCCCGGTATCCATCCCGAACATTTGCCCGGAGAGAACGGCGGGCTGAACAAAGATGATGTAGGCCATGGTCATGAAGGTCGTTATCCCGGCGCCGGTCTCGATCCGCAGGTTGGTCCGATTCTCCTGAAATTTAAAATAACTCGCCAGCATGGAGGCTCCTCCATCTCACTGTCTTTAGTTTTATCGATTTATATCATGGTAATGGTTTTTGATCAAGCGCCGGGTTAGTTCACTTCTTCCATTGACCAACCGGGGGATCGTGCTATATATTCTTTCTTATGAACCCAATTGGCGATAACGAAAAGCTCCGGGCGCGGATCATCCTGGTAGCCTGCGGAATAATATGGCGGGGGAGGGAACTGCTGATCGCTCAACGAAAGCCTGACTCCCGCCTGGAGCCGCTGAAATGGGAATTCCCGGGCGGCAAGATTGAATTCTCCGAGAACCCCGCGTCCGCCCTGAAACGGGAGATCAAGGAAGAGTTGAACTTTGAGATTGAGGCAGGAGATATCTTCTGTGTCAGTTCCCATAATTATCAGCCCACCCCGAAGAAGGTCAGTCATGTGTTGATGCTGGCCTATAGTTGTGCCTACCGGAAAGGAACACCGGAGGCCCGGGATGTGCATGACTTCCGCTGGGTCACGGTGGAGAAACTCGACGAATATGACTTCGCCGCCGCCGATCACGTGATTGTTAATAAGTTGAGGAACATCTATGCCCGTCCCGATCTCCACCCGGGCGGACCGGAAGTACCCCTTGAGCGGGTTCTTTCCGATCGGGACTGCCCGGTCGGCGAGTTGAAACGGGAGGTCAACCGGTTCGTGGCGGAGAGAGATTGGGAGCAGTTCCATTCCCCCAAGAATCTCAGCATGTCGATCGCGATCGAAGCCGCCGAATTGATGGAGCACTTTCAGTGGCTCACGGTGTCCGAGGCCCGCTTCCTGACCCGAACCCCTGAGAAGTACGATCAGGTAATTCAGGAGATCGCCGATATCGCCATCTACCTGCTCAGTTTCTGCCATACTATGAATGTCGATCTCAGCGCCGCGATCAGCCGGAAACTGAAACTCAATCGCGAAAAATATCCCCTGGAAAAATTTTGGGGGAAGCATACGACGTGAAGTAAGCTAAAGTTTACCCGCCGTAGCTATGTAATAGCGAAGGAGGGTGCCTAAAGTGAATTCAAGTGAGTGAAAGTTAAGAAGAGAGAGCTATATCGTAGAATTCACATCCTGGTCTCCGGGAGGGTGCAGGGGGTCTTCTTCCGGTACGATATCCGAAGACACGCCGAGGAATTCGGGCTGACCGGTTACGTGACGAATCTCTATGACGGTCGGGTGGAGATAGTCGCCGAGGGAGAGGAGGCGAAACTGAGAAGACTGCTGGCCTGGGCCCGGCACGGACCACCCGGAGCGGTGGTCACCGGAGTCGAGCTGAGGTGGGAGAGCCCAAAAAATTCATTTCCCTCATTTGGAATCAGATGATAGGATAAATATTCTATTTAAGATAGGGAACCATCATTGAACGATCATGTCCGCGAAAAGTTTTAAATTGGAACCGGATGGGAAGACTCTCTCCTCCCGGCTGGTTAATCCTCAGAAACACCAGCTCTGGAAGGAGATTGTGGCCTATCCGCAGTATATCACCAACTTTCTCCGCCTGGGGCACTGGCTTACCCGGGACGGCCAATTTGATGAAGCGGTACTATTATATCGGCATGCCGTCCGCAAGCATCCTCATTCCTATCGTCTCCTTCTGAAACTTGCCCTGGCCTACGAAAACGCCGGGGAGGAGATTGCGGCTATCCGCACCTACAAGCGACTTACTGGTCGGTTCCCTGACCTTTTTCAGTCCTATGTTCGGCTGGAAAAAATTTACCGGCGGACGCTCAATTTTGACAAAGCCATTGAACTTTATACCGGCATCCCGCTCGTCAACCCGATTAAAGAACTCAGTTTAAATCGCCTTTTCCATGTTTACGCGGTGGAAGGGGACATGGACAATGCGGTAAGGATACTCCGGGAAGCGATTAAAAATTACGGAGAGTCCTATGCCCGCTGCCTTGAGCTGGGGAAACTCGAGTTACGCCGGGGTAATTTCTTAGGCGCGGTACAGAGTTTTGAAAGCGCGGTTGCCTTCCACCCCCGGAGTATAGAGACCCGGACCTGGCTGGGGATCGCCCTCAAGGAACTCGGCAATCTCCGGCTGGCGGAATATGAGTTTAACGAGATACTGAAGATAAAATCCGATTCTTTCCAGGGGCTGATCCACCTGGCGGAACTGAAGATCCAGGAGGAGAAGCTCGATGAAGCGTTTGGCTATCTGGAAGCAATTGAGAAGAAAACCACCAATAATGCCCGGGTGGATATCTGCCGGGGCTGGATCGCTCTCAAGCAGGGAAAACCGGAGAAGGCGATTGAATATTGTCAGCAGAGCTTGAAAGAGTCCACTTTCTACTTTGTCTGGGAACAGGTCCTCGCCCACCGGATCCTCTCCCGGGCCAGCCGGGAGTTGGGCAATGAGGAAGAATCTGAGCTGCATCATCTGCTGGCAACCGCTATCGCGGGCAAAGATACGTATGAATCGTTAATCAAGCTGGCCGAGAGCCTACTGAAGAAGAAAAAGCTGAAGTCAGCGACCGATGTCTTTCTCCGGATCATGGAACTCTTCCCCCACAATACCCGCGCGCAGGTCGGGTTGGGGGAGATCTACCTGAAGCAAGGCGACACAGATAGAGCCATCCTGTTATGCCGCCGCGCGCTGGAGAATGTCCGGCCAATGTATATCCGGGAACGGATCCGGGCCCATACGGTGATCAGCCTCTCTTACAAACTTCAGAAGAAGACCTCCCTTCATAAGAGTGAAGATAAGATTATCCACGGCCTGCTCCGACAGACGTACCTCAAGCCTTCGGAAAAATCCCGGATCAAAAAAAATATCTCCTCGGGCAAGTGACTAAGGTTGCTCTACTCCTTATTGTTTATTCCACACTCACCTTCTCACCCCATGTCTTAGCTGAGAGGCATATCTCAACTGTCGGCAATGAACTTCCGCGAAAGCCCGATCTCGCGCACAGGGAGCGCGGAAACGCTCCGGACGGGGATAAGAGTGAGTTTCTTCCCCGCCCCCATCTCCTCTGGAAGTTTAAGTCGAAGGGCTCCTTTTCCTCCGCGCCGGTCGTAGCTCAAGGAAAAATTGTAATCGGAGACAGATCGGGCGCTCTGATCTGCCTCTCGGCGGATGATGGGCATAAGATATGGTCCCGGAGATTTTCCGGCTACTTTGCGGCATCTCCGGTTGTCGCCGGTGAGAGAATATTCGCCGCGCTCTCCCGGCGAGAGATTACTTATCATCAGGAGTCCGGAGGAGGCATATTCGGATCGTCGTCCCGGGTTGTCCAAACGATAGAGGAGGAAGGTGAGGTAAGATGTATGGGGCTTCGTCACGGCCAACGGCGCTGGAAACGGAACTTTTCCAGACCTATTCATTCCCAATTCACCCTGAGTGGAGACATGTTGCTGGTGGGATGCCTTGATTACAAAGTTTATTGTCTCGACCGGGAGACCGGAAGTGTTAACTGGGTCTTTAAGACCGGCGCTCCGGTGGATGTATCCCCGGTCGTCTGGGAGGGGATGGTCCTGGTCGGGTCGCGGGATGGTTCGATCAGTTGTCTTGAGTTACATCATAAAGGGAGACAACGATGGAGTCTCGATCTTGGAGAACGAATCGTCGCGGCTCCGGTCTGCCGGGCCGGGAGGGTCTATGTGGGTGCGGCCAATGAGAAGTTGCGCTGCATCGAGATTAAGTCGGGCCGACCGGTTTGGGAAGTTAAGATCGATGGTTCTCTGGCTGCTGCTCCGATTATCTCCCGGGGGGCCCTCTTCGCAGCAACCGTAGATGGGAATATCGTATCTATTCGGCTGGAAGACGGCCGGAAGCTCTGGTCACTTCATATCTCTCGCCGATTCTATTCATCTCCCCGCTTATTCTTCGGCCGAATCGTGCTCTCATCCGACGATGGTGTTATCTACTGCCTGGATCCAAAAGAAGGGGGTGTAATCTGGGAATACAATCTCTTCAGCGGTGAACCGGCCTGGTTAACCGTGGCCGGAGACCGGATATTCGCCGCGGCTCCCGACCGGAAGGTATATTGCCTGGGAGAAGTTATAGGAAGACGGTAAAATTTTCATAGTCAACTGAAGGGATTATGGTATATTCAAACAGTTTGAACTGTTGAAATTAGTTATAGGTAGGATCAATGAAAAAAACTCTTTTATTAATGGTTATCAATCTTATGTTTATTCCGCCAGGTTATTCGACCGGCTTTTCCCAGGAGAACGCCGACCCGGACATTGACCGGGCCTACACTGTCTTACAGGAAGCCTATCAAGCCCGGCAGGAAGGAGATGAGACACTCGCCCGGGAGAAGATGGCGCGAGCTCTGGCTCTCTTCCGCCAGACCGCCGCCGAGAACGTGCCCGGGTTGGTCAGGCCGGAGACGGAGTATATCCTGGAAGAGACCCCCCGCAATATTAACCTGATTGAAAATAAGATCCTCTTCAAACTGGAGTTTAAAAACGACCCGGCCGCCCGGAACAGGATCGCCCAGCATCAGGAGGAATTGGTTCGCCAGCAGCAATTAATCCTCCAGAAGTTGATTTTACTTACCCGGGAGAACACTGAGTTGAAGAAGTCTATCTCGCAGGTGGCGTCCGATACCAAGGAGATAGGGAATATCAGCGACACGGTATCAGATATCCAGGACGATACCGGCGAGATCGCTGAACTGGACAGCCGCCTGGATGATATCGAGAACACAACCGATGATACACTTGACGCGGTTGAGAATCAATCCAATGGTCGTGATATTGCCGATAATGTTGAAGATGTTGCCGATGATGTCGCCGATATCCGGGATGATATGGATCTGCTGAAGGATATCCTCAATATTGTTGAGGACATAAAAGACGATACCAGCGATATCAAGGATGTGGGGGATAAAGTCGATGACGTGAAAGACGTGGTGGAGGACGGGCAATAGTAAGTGAAGTGCCTACAGTGAACTAAAGTGCCTGAAGTTGTCGCTAAGTCTCATCTCACCTCATCTCACTGTATTCGCTTGGACTAGGATAATATCCCCCGGGCCGAGCATTCCCATCCGCTATTTTATTCCCCCGGCCGGACGGACTCAAGGGCCATGAGCCGGCTCCTGATCTTCCAATTGTCGGGATTGCGGCGCAATGCTTCCCGGAGCAGGACTCGCGCTTCTTCAAGCCGGTCCATGGTGGTGTAGACCCGGGCCAGGGCCAGGTAGCCGTTCGGGTGACCCGGCATTTTGCTGATCGCCTCTCTTCCGACCTCGATCGCTTGGTCGAACTCTTTCCGTTCATGGTAAAGCGCGGCCAGATTCCTCAGGGGAATGACGTACTCATGGTTGAGTTGAGCCGCCTTCCGGTACAGAGCCTCCGCCTCCCGGCTCTCCCCTTTCTCTTCCAGGACGATCGCCAGTCCGTTGCAGGCTTCCGGGAGATAAGGATTCTGATCCAGTACCGAACGCAAGATCTCCTCGGCTTCATCCAGTCGGCCTCGACGCAGGTAGACCTGCGCCAGATGAAGGGAGGCGGGGTAATATGACGGATCGGACTCCAGGCTCTGCTTGAACTCATCGATCGCGGCTTCCCACCGTCTGGCCAGGCTATGGAGCACCCCCAAGTTGCTGCGAGCTTCCTTGTGCCGGGGATCGATACGCAATGCCGTTTCTAATTCTACCATTGCCCGGTCATCATTCCCCCGGCGGTGAAAGGCAATCGCCAGGTTGTTGTAGGCAATGGCCGCGCGGGGAGAGAGGCTCGTCACCCGGGTCCAGAGGGAGAAGTTGCTCCGCCAGCTTAAAAGATATTCCCCGGTCAGCCCGGCAAAAGAGAGACAGATGATGAAGGCTGCTATGCCGGTCGCGGCTGGAAAACGGCGCCGATCTTCCGATCCAGTTCGATTGAGAAGAACCGCTCCCGCGATGCAGAAGAAGATCGAGGGGAGATAGAGGCGCTGTTCCGCCACGATCCGCCCGATCTGACCGATCTTGGCCAGGGTAGGGAGGAGACTGATCAGCAAGCAGGCGACCGCCCAGGAAAGGAAGCCCCCTTTCTTGAAGCGCTGGACAGCGACAATAAATAATCCCACCACTAACAGGAGGGAGAGAAACCATTCCGGCTCCGTCCAGCTGAGAGGCTTATTAAAGGGATAGAGGACCTTGAGTCGGGCAGGAAATATCAGCATATGGAGATAGGTGCCGATCAGGCGGGCGGAGCCGACGATAAAGGCGGGTATTGCGGGTGGATCCCTAAGCGGCACGTCGGACGAGATGAGGAGCTTGGTCGCCACCCCCCCGGACGCGATCAACCAGAACGGGATAGTCCGTCGCAGTCCGTACTCCCTGGCGGTCTCCTTCTTCAGAATCAGGACGGTGGTGGTCAGGAGCGCGGGAAAGATGAGCGCGTTCTCTTTGCAGAGAAGGGCCAACAGGAAGCAGAGACAGGAGAGGAAGAGATAGACGGCCCCGGTTCTCCGGATAAAGAGAATGAAAGCAGCAAGCAGTAAAATGGCGGTCATCAGTTCGGAGATATTGCGGGCGTTAACGACCGCTTCCACATGGACCGGGTGAAAGGCGAAGAAGGCCGTCGCGAAGAGGGCCGGACCCTTCCCGGCCCCTATCCGCAAGATCAGCTTCCAGATTAGCAGACAGGTCAGAAGGTGGAGGAGGAGATTGGCAGCCCGGAAAAGAAAAGGGTTCCGGCCTCCCGCCCGGGATATGGCGGAGAGCGCGATCATCTGGAGGGGGCGGTAGTCAAACCGGGAGACAGGGAGCTTCTTCTGCCAGTAGGACGGCTGGAAGAAGATACGGTATGTGGTCGGGGAGCGGAGATACGAATTATCCCGTACCACCGGCATGTCATCCCAGATGAAGGGATAACGGAGGGAAGGGGAGTAGAGGATGCCGGCGGCGACCAGTAATATGAGCAAGATGATTGGGTAGTTGGTAATCCGTGACATAATATAGAACTTAGTCTTCATTTCATTCGGGCAACTTTATTAACCACAGAGAGCACAGAGGACACTGAGATAATTTAAGAGTATATTTAAAAATAATCTGTGTTCTCTGTGGTTTATTAAAATTCCGAAGCAGTAAATTAGCGCCTTCGGCGCTAACTTTATTGTTTTGGCAATGATTCTTGATTAGCAAGGGTATTCATCCCTGTGAAAAAATATCAAATTTTCTATTGACCAAAGACCGATGTTTTTTTATTATACGATAAATTAGTAAATTAGGTCAATTTTCTATTAAGGAGGTCGCTCATGATCAAAACCAGGATTTGCACCGTACCTACTGCTTTTTTCTTGGCCGTTATCGGGTTGACGTTGATCTCTACCATCTGCTTCTCCCAGAACCTGCCGACTAATTGGGAAGTCAAGTATCTCAACCTGAAAGATGATTTAAGGGCTCTGGCTATCGATCCCCTCGACCCGCAGGTTATCTATCTCGGAACCGATATCGCGATTGTCGGGAGTTACGATGGAGGAGAGACCTGGGCCGCCGGCCAGAGTTTCCGGAACAATAGTGTATCAATCTCCGCCACGAGCCCGGAGGCGCGCGAGATCCTCGGGCTGATTGAAGAGACCGGCGATGGCCCCGCCCCTCAGTCCCAGGAAACCGGCCGGGAAACATTTCAGGAATCTGTCGAGGAGGAGGGAGTGGCCTCGGCCCAGACCGTAGTAACGGAAAAAGAAATCGGGGCAGAATCCGCCGTCCAGAATCTGAAGAACCTGGAGCGGCAACTCAAGGAGGCCCAGGATGCCATCGTTCCAGCCGAGAAGAAGGTACAACAGGCTGAACTGAAGTTCTCCCAGTGGACACCGGATACACTCACCATCGCCGACGTCGACTCCTTGACCTGGATCGGCAGTGATTATATGGATGAAAATGATTACGCCAAACTGGAGGCCTGGCTCTCCGAGCGGGGGTTGTCAGCGGGTAGCGACGGACACGAAATGCAGGATACCCTGAAGACCTATCTGGAGGCCCAGGCCGCCGAAGGGGTTGAATTGAAAAACGCGGTCTCCGCGGCCCAGGACGAGCTTGAGCCGGCGAAGCTGTCGATCAAGAATCTCGAGGAGAAGGTCCGGGAGGCTAAGACAGTCGTGAGCGATACCGATACCGCCCGGACCTCGGCCGAGAAAGCCCTGGATGATATGAAAGATAAGGCAGCCGCTTCGGAAGCGGTGCCCCCCTGGGGAGCCCCCGCCGCCGAGGACGCAGGCGCCGCCGAAGCTGAAGCCGCGTCGATTGAAAGGACTGTGAAGGGCGTGACCTATATCGAGGTTGATCCCTCCAGCTCGGAGACGATCTTTCTCGCCACCTTTGACGGGGTGTATAAGTCCGGAGACAAGGGAGTAACCTGGAGCAAAGTTTATGCCGGTGCCAATCCCTCCCAGTCGGCGGGGCTCTGCCTGGCCATCGACCCCTCCAATCCGGATGCCGTCTTCGTGGGCACCTTGAGCGGTATTGCCCGTACTACCGACGGCGGCCAAACCTGGGCGCGGCCGGCTGGCCGGGTCAGTGACAAAGTCATCACCCGGCTCGCGATTCATCCCTTCGACTCGCAGGTCGTCCTGGCCGGCGTGGCCGGAAAGGGGATCTTCAAAAGCTCTGACGGCGGCGCTACTTGGACCCAGTGTTTCTCCAAGGCCTCCCAGAAGGCCAATATGGTGCTCTCGATTAAGTTCGCGCCCTCCCAGCCGCAGATGATCTACGCCGGCACCAGGAGCGGTGCCTATAAGAGCGTGGATGGCGGCGAAAGCTGGGAGTCCGCGATGGGGTTGGGTCTCGGGTCCACGGTTGAGATCCGTGACCTGCTTGTCTCCCCGACTAACCCCGAGGTGGTCTATCTTGCCACCGATAGAGGCGTCTTCGGCACTACCGACGGGGGCAATCAATGGCGGAGGCTTACCTTTGGATTGACATTCAAAGGAAGCAACTTCCTCGCTTTCGACCCCCTCAATGCCGCGGTAGTCTGGATGATTACCGACAACCGGGCCTTCCAGAGCGAGGCCCCTCCCTATCTGGATCTCTCTTCCGGGGAGGCGGTGACCCTGCTCGGCAGCGGGGAGATCACTGTCGATGGGAAGGAACGTCACCGGATAACCATCGAGAACATCGATGAGGAGAATGGAGTGGCGACGATCGTCATTCAGTCCGAACCGCAGACAATAAAACTCAAGATCGGGGAGAGCGCCGAGATAGACCTGACCGGCAACGGCAAGAACGATCTGACCGTGACCCTGGAAGAGATTGCCGACGGGGTGCCCCGGTTCGGCCTCTCCCGGATAGCGCCGGTAATTACCCCGGAAGAAGAGGCGGCCGCCGAGTTGGTCTCGCCCGAGGAAATTTCCGGGCTGGAGGATCTGGACGTCTACTTCCGGGCCGAGCCGACCTGGGTTGAGGTTCAGCAGGCCGCCGCCCGCTGGGCCGAGGTCCATCCCGATAAGATCGCCGCCTGGCGGAGGGGAGCCTCTCTCCGAGCTTTTCTCCCGGAAGTTGATTTTGACTTCGGGCGGAGGTTCCGGTCACGGGAAGACTCCGACTGGTCTGAAAAGTATTCTTACTCCACCAGCTATGATGAGGAGAGCGGGAGATACAGAGAAGATTCGCTCGACACCGGAGATGAATTTAAGACCATCTATACGGGTGGTGTCTATGAGTTCGAGCGGAAAGATTATGAAAAGAACCGGGATGAAACCGGTCACGATTCCGGTGAAGGGTATGGCGAAGATTACGGAGAGGAGAGGGGAGACTCCACCGGCTACCGGAATACTAGCGAGAAGGGATGGGGGATCGGGCTGGAGTGGGATCTGGCCGAATTCCTCTATAATAAAGAGCAGATCCGGATCAGTAAAGAGGCGCGGGACCTGGTCGAACTCCGGCAGGATGTCCTGGAGCAGGTCACCCTCTATTTCTTCGACCGCAGGACTAGCCGGATAGATATGATCTTGAATCCCCCCGCCGACGCCTACTCCCGGGTGGAGATGCTGCTTCAGATCCAGCAGCTGGATGCCAGTCTGGACGCGATGACGGGAGGGTATTTTACCCGCACCATCAAAGAGAGGGAGAAGTAACTAAAGAGGAGATAACGAACTGCTTTAGAATTTTCCCGATATCTATCGGGATCCCGATTTGTTCAATAATAAATATCGGGACAATAAACAGATTATTTCAATAGGTATTGTATTGCCTGAAGATTATTGCTTTCTCAAATGGTGTTAGCTTCAGTGCTTTTCCAATAAGTTAGCGCCGAAGGTGCCAACTTATATTGAGAATAGAATAACACGTAACATATATAATCGAATTAAAAGGAGGCTGCCATGTCCCTGAAGAAAGCCTTGCAGTTTACAGCGGGAATTATTTGCCTGTTTGTCCTTGTGACCATCGGCTCCACCCAAGAGACCACCGAACCCCCGCCGATAGAGACGATGGCTGATATGGAGGCGCTCTTTGCTTATGAGCCCAGTTATCAACAGATCCAGCAGGTGGCGATGCGTTACGCTGAAGTTCATCCCGATAAGATCGCTGCCTGGCGCCGGGGCGCTTCACTCCGTGCCTTCCTCCCCGAGGTCCAATTTGATTATGATTGGAAGAAGTCATTTGAAATCAATGTCGAGGATGAGTTCTCGACCAGCTTTGACACCTCTTACTCCACGGACTATGGGAATGAATCTAGCGAGGAGGACAACCATACCCGGGAGTACGGTGAGCTCGATACTGGCGCCTGGTCGTTGAAGGAGAAGTGGACGACCGATGTCGACAACCAGTGGTCGAGTTCGGAGAGTTACGGGGAGGAGAGCGGGGAGAGCCGCAAGCACGACGAAAGTGAGAAAACAGACCGTGATAAGCGCTGGAAGATTAAACTCGAATGGGATCTGCGTGATTTTATCTTCAATAAAGAGCAGATCCGAATCAGTAAAGAAGCCCGGGACCTGGTCGAGCTCCGGCAGGATGTTCTGGAGGAGGTGAACACCTATTTCTTCGACCGACGTCGGGCTCAGATCGAGATGCTCTTCTCCCCCCCGGGAGATGTTCGTTCCAAGATAGACCTCCAGCTCCAGATCGCCCGGGTTACGGCCAATATCGACGCCCTGACCGGCGGTTTCCTGAGTAACGCCCTGAAAGAAGCCGAGGCAAAGAGATAAACATCCCCCGAGGCCGGTACCTCCCCATAAAAGGCGCCCCCGGGCTGTCGATTTTCTCTCCGGAATTTGGTAGTCTTCCGTCTCTGGTCGGCGGGAAGACGCTTCCATTCACAGATTAATGGGCACATTCGTCTCCAACGTTGTCCTTCTCAATATTATCCTCCGCCTTCTCACCCTCAGCAGCCAGGAAGGGCTCCATGAAGAACGCTCTATCCGTGAAGGGTGGTACTGGCGGGAGAAGGCCCTGGCCGCTCCCCGGTCCTCCTACCGGAAGATTCATTATTACGAAAGGTCGCTCCAGGCCGATCCGGATGTCGCTGCTGTTCATCTCGAGCTGGCTGAAGTATATTACGATTTAGCCATATCGTACGGCTACCGGGACCTCTTCGAGAGCGCCGAGAACTCCCTTCAGGCGGCCCTAAAGACTGATCCTTACCTGGTCCCGGCTCACTATCGTCTGGGGATGATCTATTTTCTTCGGGGAAACTTTGAGTTAAGCCGTCGCGAACTGGAAGAAGCCCATCTTCTTGACCCCGGATATCTGCCGGCTAAAAACAGTCTCCGGATGTTGAGAAAGAAGCTGGAGATGGTGACTGGTGAATAGTGACTGGTGACTGGTAAATGCGAATCATGCCGAAAAACTATCGGGCTGTATCGGGTGTGATCTTCATTCTCATGTTTCTATCCACCGGTCCGGCATATGCCGGCAAACTGGTTGATATAAATACCGCCGATGCCACTGCGCTCCGGCGGCTCCCCGGGATCGGCCCGGTCTTATCCCAGAGAATCGTCACCAACCGGGAATCGAACGGCTCGTTTAAAGACCCGGAAGATATTATCAGGGTCTATGGCCTCGGGCGGAAGAAGTATGAAGCCATCAAAGACCTGATCACTGCCTCCCGGCAGGAAGGCCGCGTATACAAGGCAAAGAAGGCGCCGAAGATCAACCTCAATACGGCCACCCAGGTGGAGCTGGAGTCATTGCCAGGGATCGGCCCAATCAAGGCGCTCAGGATTATTGAATACCGGGAGAAGCAGGGAGGATTTAAGCGGGTGGAAGAGCTGGTGGAGGTCTGGGGGATCGGCCCCAGGACTTATGAGACCTTGAAAGACCTGATCACCGTTCATTCCGGGGGCTCCTCCGACCGAAGCCGGTCGAAGCCGCCGCCCTCCGGGCCCCGGATCGTAAAATGCTGGCGGTGCGGAAAAAAGTTTGCCGTGGGAGAAAATAGAACCAGTGGAACGTGCCCCTTCTGCGGCGCGAAGTGGAAGCTGAGGTGAGTGGTAATGAAATCAATATTTCCCGTAGTCGCGGACCTTTTCCGGCAAGGACTGTTATCTTGTTCACAGCGGAAGATTATCGTTCACTGATTTTCGCCGCCGATCTGGTCTCCACCCGGGTGCGGATCAAGGAGAGCGATCTCCTGATCAGAGCCGAACGGGAAGTCGCGGGACCGGCCCGGGAGGTTCTGGCCCGCTATCGGAAGGACCTCGAGGATTATCTGAAACTTCATCCGGATTTTGGAGAGAGTCTGGTCCCGGTCTCCGCCGGGGACGAAGCCCCTCCCATCGTCCGCGAGATGACGAGAGCCGCTACTCTCTGTGGGGTCGGTCCGATGGCGACGGTGGCGGGGGCGTTCGCTTATTGCGTGGGAAGAAAGCTGAGCGCCTTTTCATCGGAAATAATTGTTGAGAACGGCGGGGATATATATCTTAACTCTTCTAAGGAACGGGTTGTCGCGGTATTCTCCGGCCGGGGATTGTCATCAGACGGACGGACGATCGCTCTCCGGATCCGGCCGGAGGAGATGCCGCTCGGGGTGGCCGCCTCCAGCGGGAGGCTGGGCCGTTCCCTGAGCTGGGGAATAGCGGACGCCGCGGTGGTGCTGGCCTCCGACCCGGTATTGGCCGATGGGGCCGCTACCGCCCTCAGCAATCGGATTTACCGGGAGGAGCGCTCGGTTTTAGATAGGGCGGGGGAGTTTATCCGGGCCATCCCCGGAGTTCACGGTTATCTTGTAGCCTGCGGTGGTCTGATCGCCGCCGGGGGCAGAATTGAACTGGCCTGATAATTCGAAAATTCACCAGGTAATGTAATGGAGTATATTAGAAATAGGAAAAAATCCCCGAAGTAAATTTTTTTAGTGACAATTAATGAAAAAGTGATATGATAGAAATGCGTTGTTCTATCTTACTGTTTAAGTAAGTTCATAATACTTCCAAATATTAAACGCCTATCTAACCAAAGGAGCAGGGCCATGTCAGTATCAGCGATGGACCGCAGAACATTAAAGAAGGCCGTTCCGGCCATGGTTATCTTTTTCTTCTTCTGTGCCATGGTTATCCCCGGGAACAGCCGGGGAGCGATTACCGAGGGATTTGATAATTTCGATACCGGAACCCGCCCGGCCGACTGGATCTTCAACGGCTGCAATAATGACTGGGATACCTACACTTCAGCCGGTAATTATTATCCAGATATCCCCTCAGGTTCCCCCTCGATCAAGCTCGTCGCAAACACCTACTACATCCAGACCGAAACCTTCTTCCATCAGTCTGATCTGAGATTCTGGGTCAAGGGAATGGGAACGAATGCCAACAGCACCCTGCTGGTGGAGGAGTATTATTCCGGCGCCAGCTGGTCAACAGTGACCAGCATTCTGGATCTCCCGACTGCCGACGGCATCTATTTCGATCCCATAGAATTGAATTTCCAAGCTACAATTGCCAAGTTTACATTTCAGACGGGTGTGGGCGCTATCGCCTTTGACTTCGTGAACACCACCGATGCGGCTCCGACTCCTACCCCGACGGCATATATCACTACTCCTACCCCGACAGCCTACGTCCCCACCGCTACTCCGACATTAGCTCCGTCCCCTTCACCCACCGGGACCCCCTACACCGACTTCCCCAATCCAAGTTTCGAACTTGGTACTGGAACTGATCCGGCCGACCTCATCCCCGGCTGGACGAGAATGGCCGTCAAACCGTATGTTGCAAGGTCGACTGATCAGGCTTACGACGGTATTTATTCCTGTACGTTCAGCGCCACCGGCTATGTGACCGACAGTTACAGTGATCAGGGGATTCGCTCCGGCGAGGTCTCGATCATAGGTGGTGATGACTATGACGTCGGCGGCTGGTTCCGTGTTGCCAACGAGGGGGGAAGCATCACCGACACCCAGTTCAAGTTTAATATCGAATGGCTGAGCGGCGGTATCGTCGTCAGTACCGACAGTGACTCCGATTGGTTTCTGGCGGGCTTTGAAGACTGGGAGAACAGGGAGTACCGCGAGACCGCACCCGCCAGCGCCGACCAGGTCCGGATATATATAGCCGCCATGGAAACCGCGAATAATAACAATAATGTCTACATTGACATGTTCTCCCTGACGCACGCGCCGGCCATCATCGTCACCTCGCCGACATTGAACGAGGCCTGGTACATCAATACAATTAATAATATCACCTGGGATTCGTACCAGGTCACCGGGAATGTCGATATTCATTACAACACCGATGGCGGTCCCTGGACGCCGGTCGATACCAACATCGCCGATACCGGAACCTATCCCTGGAATGTTTTCCCCGATCCCAGTGACCAGGCCCGGGTCCGGGTCCAGGAGACCGGGGGAGGGGGCGTCTCCGGCCAGTCCGACCTCTTCCGGATCGTCCGGCGGGATACTATCAATGTCGATGCGCCCCGGGGCGGCGAGATCTGGTACCGGACCGGAGTCTACAATATAGAGTGGACCTACGGGCCCGATGTCGGTCTCGGCAACGTCGATCTTCACTACTCGACCAACAACGGTTCATTGTGGACGCTGATTGCCAGCGGGGTTGCCATCGGCTCCAGTCCCTATCCCTGGACCATTCCCTATGAGAACAGCAGCAACTGCCTGGTCCGTGTCCGCCAGCCCTCTTCGGGCATATCCGGCCAGTCTCCGGCCGTCTTTACCATTGCTTCGCCTTTCTTTACCGTAACCTCGCCCGCCGGCGAGGAGTACTGGTATTATCCAGACAAAGAAGAAATTACCTGGACCTTTACGTCCGGGATCTCCGGTAACGTCAATATTGATTATTCAATCACCGGCATTGCGGGCCCCTGGTACCAGATCGCGGCCAATCAGCCCAATACGGGAAGCTATTATCCCTGGCCTATCCCGAATATTACCACTACCAACGCTCGGGTTAGGGTCTCGGAAGTCGGCGGGGTTGGCCTGCCCGGTATCTCGGACGCCGACTTCACCCTGACGGGCTACCAGCCCCGGCAGGATTATATCCCCCTCGAGTGGGAGGTTTGGATGGAAATTGATACCGAGTGTCCCATTATCAGTATTGAGGCCTTTGATAACAACAACATTTGGCTCGGCTGTGGCTGCGGCCTGGTTTATTACTGGAACGGCGACGACTGGAAACTTCAGGCGGATCAGGGAGGAGAGCCGATGCTGGGGACCAATGTCAATGAGTTTATCGCCCTTGACAGTGATGATGTATACGGCGGGGGTTCCGGAGGGCTCATTAATCACTACAATGGCTCTTACTGGGCCCCGTCGAATTACGGAATTGGAAAAACAGTATATTGTATGGACGGGGCGGATCCTACCCATGTCGCGGCCGGCTGCTCCTCCGGATGGATTCACTATGACCCGGTCGACACCCCCCTCGGCACTACCTGGAACCTCACCAGTACCGGAGAGAGTGGTTCTTTATACGGCTGCGCCTACCTTAGACCCGATCAGGTATACCTCATGAGGAAATCCTCTGCCACGGTCAGCTCCACCGTATTTTATACCAGCGACTGGACTACCTTCACGAACTTCGGCAGCTTCGGAGGCTGGGGATTGGGCGACCATCCCCTCGGCGGCTGTATCGACCAGGACGGATCAACCCTTCTCTGGGCCGCCGGTGACTGCGGAGTTATTTATCACTATAACGGATCAAACTGGAACTTCCAAACCCAAGTGTATTATGTCAATTTTGAGTGTATCGAGGTCCTTGACGGTAATAACGTCTGGGTCTCCGGCAGCATCGGCGATATCAAGCTTCTGCTTCATTATAACGGTTCCAAGTGGGTCGTTGAAGCCGACACTCTCCCCAAACTCTATCAACTCTCGGCGGTTGATAACCGGCATGTCTATGGGATAGGTTCAACCACCTCAAATAAGATCTACCGTTCATGGGCCGAGCCGACGCCAACACCCTACCGGCCGACCCCGATCGACTGGCAGTCGCCGACGCCGACACCGGTGCCGGTGGATGGCCCGATCTCGGGCCGGGTCTATGACCGGGAGACCGGCGCAGGTATTTCCAATATCTATGT